>CAYJFV010000018.1:9268-13060 GCA_964369275.1 uncultured Desulfovibrionaceae bacterium | reverse complement strand
TGTCTCCGACGGCTTAGGAGCGGACAGCTCCTAAGAACCTACGTCATCAATAATGCCCTTGAAAAATGTTTGCATTTTTCAAGGGCATTTTTTCTTCCTTTACAGCATACACAATATTTTCTCTACATACATTTTCGTGGCTAAGGCGATTAATGGAAGTTGGACTAGGAAATGGTAGACAAAAATAAAAGATAAAATGTTCAACACTTGCTATCGCAAGTGATAAAAGCAGTTAAAGAAATCACAAAACTTCCTCACTTGTGTAACAAGTGCTGAAAATTTTACATGAGAGTAACTTATCATTTCCTAGTCCAACTTCCATTAATCGCCTTAATCACGAAAAAACATATAAGAAAATAATTTTCTCGTACTTCCCAAAAATATCAAAAGCTAATTTATGCTGAACGCAGTTCGTTAAAAATTAGCTTTTGATATTTTTGCATTAGGGATTCTAAAGGGACTTAGTTCCTTTAGCCCTCGGAGAGAAAAAAGAAAAAAATGATACAATATTACATATAGGCATATTGTGTTAAGCCCCCCTTCACAACAGCAACATTTGACAAACACTTAACTTCATGTCAAATCTATACTTCAAACTATTTACAGGAATTAACAATGCTTATAGCTCTATTATTATACATTTTACTTTTGCTTTTCTTTGCCTCTAAAAGTTATTATCTTATAAAAGACTATAAAGATTTTACTATAGCGGGGCAAAATCAAGGAAGCTATAGCGTTGCATTTTCTTTACTTGCAAGCATAATTGGTGGCTCTGCTATATTTGGGCTAACCGATTTAACAAAATCAATTGGTTTTCCAGCCTTTTGGTGGTTAGGCTTAGGGGCATGCTTTTTACTTCTGCAATCTACCCTACTTACAAAAAAAGTACGCAGTTTAAATGCCTACTCTTTACCACATATCGCAAAAATAACATTAAATAAAAATTTTGCACTGCTTGTTTCTATAGCAATTGTATGTAGTTGGGTTGGTATTATTGCCGCACAATTTAGTGCTATTGCACAAATAATAAGCCTAATATCACCAAACTTTAGCAAAGAATATTTTATTATTGCTAGTGCTATAATTGTAATTGTTTACACTTATTTAGGTGGTCAATTATCTGTTATGAAAACAGATTCATATCAATTTATTCTTCTATTTATTGGGCTTATTATATCTTTTAGCCTTGTATTTTTTACAAATTTCGCCACACATAAAAGCTTAAGCCTTACACAAATTTCTACTGAAAAATTGCTTGTAATCAAGCAAAAATTTGAATTATTCAATAATGCCTTTACTGGCTATAGCTTTATAGAGCTTGCACTACTTGCAGGGCTACCCTATTTAATTGGCCCAGATGTTTTTGGCAGAATACTAAGTGCAAAGAATGAACAAACAGCACAAAAAGGTGTTAGAATTGCTGCTATACTTTTATTAATATTTGCCTTTATTATTACATCGCTTGGAGTTTTTGTTACTAATCAGCATGAAGTTACTACAAATCCGCTAATTTATTTTATTTCAAATTACCTTCCATTACCACTTGTTATACTGCTTATTATTGGTATTATATCTGCCCTTATTTCCTCGGCTGATACTTGCTTACTAAGCGTTGTTACTATTGTTGAACACGATATTTTACAAAATTCAAGCATTAAACGCTCGCGTATTCTAATAATATGTGTTGGAATTATTTCGCTTATATTTGCATTATATCAGCAAAGTATAATTCCTATGTTATTAAGTGCTTATTCTATTTATGTGCCTGGAGTTGTTGTTCCACTATTTTTTGGAATTAGCTTTTACAAGAAAAGAATATTAAATAAACAGCTTATTCTATTAGCTTTAGGGCTTGGTGGAATGAGTGGAATTATTGCAACCATAACAAAGAATAACGACTTTTCAATTGTAGGCATTGGAATTTCTTTAGCTTTTTCCTTGCTAAGCCTACTATTTTCTACACCATACAACAAAGAAGAAATATTTAATGAGGCAACTAGTGAGGCAGTTTTATAAGCCTTGAATTATATGCAGAAAACTTTATTTTTTGAATTTCCAACTACAGAATTTACGTTCTAAAAGGTTGCAAAATTCATAAAGTAAAACGCCCATTAGGCTCATTGCAATAATTCCGCTAAACATAATTTCTGTATCATTTCTGCCGAATGCGTCCATTATGTAAAAGCCAAAACCCTTTCTATTAGCGAAAGATTCTACCATAAACAGCACCGCAATAGATGTGCCAGAAGCTACTTTTAAAGACATTATAGCATCAGGTAAGGCAGCGGGAATAAGTAAATGTATTAGCTTTTCTGTTCTATAGTGTTTTTCCCTAAGATTCATAGCCTTTGTATCATGTATACCACTACCAACCGAGCTTGGAAGTGGAAGTAATGATTTAAAAGAGTCTATATATTTTTGATCTAAGCTAAGAATTGCTGAACGTGTTACCACAAGAATTTGATAGCCTATAGTCAAAGCTATTAGCAATATGCGAGATAGGTCACCAAGACCAAAAAGCATAAGAAAAACAGGTAGTAATATTATTTTAGGTATAGGATAGGTTAAAAATACTATAGGTGAAATGTAGGCATCGAATCTTTTTTTATAGCCCATATACATTCCAAGTGGAAATGCAAACATAAAGGCAAGCACAAGTGCCGCACTTACTCGCCACAGGCTTGCAAGGGCATGTTCCCAAAATATTGGTGTTTGTATAAGCTCAAAAAAATACGCAAGAACAGAAAAAGGATTAGGGATAATATAGTCTTCAAAAAATAAAGCTAAAATATACCAAAATAAAAGCACTACAAAAATAGCCCAGCTATATTGAATAAGTGGTGATACTTTTTTATTTTTTTGTTTTAAATGTTTAGCCATATTTTTACCTAATTCGATTAATGTACTTCTAAAAGTGCATGCGATAACTTTTGATATATCTCAATATATTCTTTATTTGATTTAGCATTTTGTAAACCAAAGCATGCATTTTCAAGAATAAGAGGATTGTTCGATAAATTATTTCTAATTTTTTCTAGCACCATAACTTTTTTACCAAGATAAATGGCTTCATCTACGCTATGCGTAATAAGTACAAAGGTAAATTTATATTTTTGCCAAAGTTCAATAACAAGTTCTTGCAGATAGCCCCTTGTTATTGCATCTACACTAGAAAAAGGCTCATCTAGCAGAAGAATTTCAGGCGAGTTGATTAATGCACGCCCAAGAGCAAGCCTTTGCCTTTGCCCGCCAGATAATTCATTAGGATATTTCTTATTTATTCCCTCTAAGCCAAGTTCATACAACATATTTTCAATACGAATTTTTTGCTCGGCTTGAGGGTATTTATTTAAAATCAAAGGTAAAGCTAAGTTTTCTTCTGCATTTTTCCATGGAAATAAGCCATAGTCTTGCATTACATAAGAAATTCTTGGGTTTCTGTTATGAGAAGTAAAAAAAGATTTTTCACTACTATTACTAGCCTCATCACTTCTAAATAATACCGAACCTTTATTAGCCACATCAAGCCCCGCGAGTAAGTACAACAAGGTACTTTTTCCGCAACCAGATGGCCCAATAATAGACAAGCTTGAACTTGCTTCTACTCCAAAATTTAAATCATTAATAACAAGTAAATCATCATAGAATTTTTGAAGTTCATGCACTATAATAGAAGCAGGAGCTTGCTTCAAACTTGCAGGATGTATAGTATTCTTATTTAGAAATGATGAGAACATATTTTATTTTGCTTCAAATATAATATCTTTATATTCAGGTTTTGCTTTTAAAATT
>CAYJFV010000018.1:0-9258 GCA_964369275.1 uncultured Desulfovibrionaceae bacterium | reverse complement strand
TAGCTAGGAAGTTTTTTAGTATCAAACTGAATAAGTGAATAGCTATCTTTTACTTTAGGTGAAAGTAAACCATTGTCTACCATAATAGTCTTATATAATTCATGATTTTCTTTTTTATTTACATGCTCAGCCGCTTCTGAAAGTGCTTTTCTAAAGCGTATAACGACATCTTCATTATTTGCAATTTCGTTACGCAATGCAATTACAGCTAAAGGTTCAGACAAGCTTTTATCATCAAAAATAACTTTAGCACCTTGTTGTTCAAGTGTAGTTACAAGTGGTTCAGGCAATAAAGCCGCATCAATTTCACCTACCATAAGTAGTTGTAAACGCATAGGAATTGCACGAATATCTTCTTTTGCAAAGTAATTTTTGTCTAAACCATTTGCTACTGAAATTTGTGTAAGAAGAAAATCAATAATACTATCATTACTAATAGCTACTTTTTTGCCTTTTAAATTTTCAATTGAAGTATCTTGTAGTTTTGGCGAAGCAACAATTGCAAAATGTCTTTGGTTTTCAATACCATAAGAAGTAGTTGCAACTATTTTTTGTGCCGCCCCTGTTTCATTTTGAATAAGCACATTGATAATATCGCCAAAATGCCCATCTAAAGATTTTGCACGCATTGCAGCACCAAGTTCTACGGCTGATTGAAAGGGTACAACCTCAACTTCAAGGTCATACTTTTCAAAAAAGCCTTGCTCATTAGCAGCATAAAGCAGTATAGAATCAGCAGCAGGCAAAGTTCCTATTGAAAGTTCAACTTTCTTCGCCGCTTCTGAAGAATTTACACTAAACAATAAAAATGTACCAACTAAGTAGCTAACTAGCAGTTTTTTATTCATAATTTTCCCTCATAGCAATAACTTTTACAAGTGTTATAGCTTTTTTTCTAATTGAAGTAAAGAAGATTATAAAATGCTAATATTCTAACTATATATAAAAAAGCAGGCTCACTAAGTAAGCCTGCTTATATTGTATACTATTGAACTTTCAATTATTTTTTCAAGTTTTCAATAATACTTGAAAGTTCTTGAGTTTGTGCTGAAAGTGAAATTACAGCTTCTGCCGCTTCTACCATTGCGTTATTGGTATTTGTAGCAATATCATTAATTTGTTCTATGCTACCAGTCATTTCACGCACGGTGATAGATTGTTCTTCACTAGCTGTAGCAATTGCACGCACACCAGCTGCACTGATATCAGCCATTTCTAGGATATCACGTAAGGCTTCACCGCTTTGGTCAGCAAGGTTAGTTGCTTCTTCAATACTTTGTACAGCCACATCAACTTGCTTTACGTTTCTTTCTGTACTTGCTTGAATTGCATGAATTGCATTTGCAACATCAGTTGTTGAAGTAATTGTTTTTTCAGCCAATTTACGAACTTCATCTGCAACAACAGCAAATCCACGTCCTGCTTCACCAGCACGAGCTGCCTCAATAGCCGCATTCAAGGCAAGTAAGTTTGTTTGGTCAGCAATATCGGTAATAACGCCCATAACTGTGTTGATTGATTGAGCATGCTCGGCAAGAGCGTTCATATTCTCGCGTAATTTTAGCGATTCTTCTTGCACTGCATTAATTGAAATCTTACATCTTTCAGTAATTTCAGCACCAGCAATTGCTTTTTGTTTTGTTTGTTCAGTAATTTGGGCACTTTCATCAGAATTACGTGCAACTTCTATAACAGTAGAATTCATTTCGTCCATTGCAGTTGCTGTTATAGCAATACGTTCAGCCTGATCATGCACACTTGAAGAGGAAAGCTCAATCTGGGCAGATAATTCTTCTGAAGCTGAAGCCACAATATTAACAACATCTTCTAATTGTCTTGCCGCATCTAAAAGACCTTCACGTCTTGCTTGGCGTGCTTGTTCAGCCGTAGCATCAGCTTCTTGTTTTGCTTTTTGTGCTTCAACAACAGCTTGCTTTGCTTCTTGTGTTGCATCTTCTGATTCTTTTACCATTTTAGCAAGTTTTTCAATCATAGTGCCTAAGCCTAAAGCAAGGTCACCTAATTCGTTCTTTTGCTTAGCCATTTTGCTGATATTTGTTATTTGCTCTTGTGTTAATTTAAGGTTACCAGCTGCTACATAGGTTGCAAGCTCTGAACCTTGTCTTAGTGTAGTAGCAATATTTTTTGCCACAAGGAAAACAATTATACTTACAATTACAACTAGAACAAGAGCAATCATAGAAATTCTAGCAAATAATGCACTAGCAGGTTTAATTCTGTCTTCAACTGGTGTATCTAAAACAACATACCAATCGGTCGCATCTACTTTAGCATAGTGTGCAACCCGTGGTATACCGTTTAAGGTTGGGCGTACTATGCCTACTTCATTTTTAGCCATATCGGCTGTATGAGAAAGATTAGAATCATTTCTTGCAAGAGCTTCAGTTGACTCTGCCATTATAACTGCAAAATTTGAACTATACACATAGGCATCCATATTAGCATCAAGTTGAATATGCCCTATTGTATGAGCAAAAAGTTCAGCTAAATCAAGTCTAAAGCCTAAAGAACCAATAATTTTATTCTCGTCATTTCTAATTGGCGATGCCATATAAACAGCAGTGTTACCTGTGCTTTGATTTCTTCTAACTTCAATACCGGTTTTACCAGATAAGGCATCAATAATTGCTTGATAACTTGAAGTATTTGTACCTAATGCTTTTTCATCAGCACTACCAATCATAACACCTTCACTGTTAGTTATGAAAGCTGCTGAAATATCATCATAAAGGCTAAGAAAACCTTTTAAATATGTATTGCCGCCATGAAAGGCTTCTTGTGCTTCTGGTGTATTAGGGTCTATTGCATGTAGCTGAACAAATTTTTCAACATTTGCTATACCCGCAGCACTTTGGTTTATGCCTTCTAAATATTTGATGATATTGTTAATTTCGCTGGCTTGAACTTCAGCTAACTCTAACATCTGCTTATCAATAGTATCAGTGAGATTAAATGATGCTGTTATACTCGCTGAAAATGCAAGTACCACCAAGCCCAGAATAACTGGAGCTAGAATGAATAACAACATTCTTTTTAATAAAGTCAACCTCATAAAATACCCCTTATTTTACAAAATAAAATTAAATAAATCACGATTTACATATTAAATTTGCTTAATAGATAAATTGCTGTTCATCAATTTGCTTATCGGTACAAGCAAAAAAAGCTTTAGATATTTGAATAAAAAAAGTATTTTATCTTAAAATGTATGTACCTAATAAGCTTACAATATCTTTGCTGACGATTTTATTTTTAATAATTTTTTATTTACGCTTGATTTTCATTTTTTTTGATTTTACGGGAAATATATACTATAGGTGTATCACATAAACTTGTTACAACATAAATCATGTAAGAAGAAATGATAATGCTCATAATTACATCAAGTTCATATACTCCATAAAACGCGGCAAAAGTAAAACAAACTGTGTTTAGCATTTGTGATATAAGGGTTGAACCATTGTTTCTAAGCCATAACCCCTTTATACTATCCCCAAATATTTTTTCTGTTTTCTTCCATAAGTAGTGGTACAAATACACATCAAGTAATTGCGAAAGTGCATATACTAATAAGCCAGCTAACATTACACGTGGTGTATTTGAAAAAATTGTTTGAATTGAAGCAAAAGCAAAATCGTTTACACTTGGCGTAAACTGTAACCATAGTTGAGAAAGTAAAATAAAGGAAATATTAGAAGCAATACCAATTTTTACAGCTAAATTAGCACTTGCTCTCCCTTCGTTTTCAGAAAGAATATCAGATACTAAAAATGAAGAGGCAAATAATACATTTCCTAAAGTTTGCTCAATACCAAAAGCATCTACAAGAATTAAAACTTCAATATTTGCTGTAATTGTTACAATTGCAGTCCAAGCAAACAAGCCCATTTTACCAAAGAGCCTGTAAAAAACTAAAACCAAACCATAAATTAAAATCATTGAAAAAATAAGCAAAACTTCATTAGACATTATAAAACCCTTTAGTTATTAACAAAAACTATAAAATAACATTAATGTTAGAAACATTTATCGTGAAGGCGGATTAGATAGTATTTTTATTATTTTGGCAAGTTTTTTCTTAGAAATACAAAACTTTCATAAAAATCATATAAAAAATGATTTTATATGTAAACAGTAAAAAAATAAACACTGATATTACAATAGTTTAAAAGACTGAATTATATTAAAAAAATTTTATTATGTTTAATGTTGACATTCTGTGAAGCTATTGATATGTATTTTATATTGTTTTTATATTGATTTTGCGGAGTTTTTATGAAGGATTTATTAGTGCAAATTAAGCAACTTGCTCAAGAAGGCATGGAGCAAAGTATTATTGATAAAAATGCTGAAAGTAAAGAAATTTTTCTATCAATTTTATTAAAAGCAGAAGTTGCGTTAAACCGCAGCCCAGAAAAAGCAACCTTTACGCCAACATATCCAACCTCAGTACCCCGCAAAAACGACAAAATCACCGATGAAATTAGGTATAAGCTAAACGTTGTTGCTTACTGTTTAAGCGAACATAAGCATACAATGCTATACCCTTTAGTAACACAACAAGAAGCTTTTTACAGGGCTTCACAAGCATTAGGAGTAAAGAAAAACACCCTTAGTGCTAAACGTGATGCATACGATGGGCATAATAATAACCACAGAAAAGGCTGGTGGCGAACACCACTTACCCCAGATATGCAAATGGTAAAAGATGAGTTTGATAGTAAAAACCCTGAAGAAGTTTTAGCCGCTGCAAAAGAAATTCTAGGAATTAAATAATAAAATTAAATACTCATATTTTATATCAGTATGTATTTCTAAAAGCATTTTATATCTACTTTATTAGATGCTATTTTTATAAAATATAATTTATGCCAAATAAAATTACTTTATTTGGCATAAATTTTTTAATATTTCATAAAACATTCTTGAATACTTTCCCTCTCTCTATATTTATTTAAGGCTAAAGTAAGTAATATTCTCGCTTTTTGCGGATTAATGTTATCAGAGCTAACAAAACCAAGTTCTTTATCTTTTGTATTTGCTGTAGTAATACCTGAGCCAGTTCTTGACGAACGCACAACAATAATCCCCTGCTTTATAGCTTCTACATATAAAGCCTCAACCTTATCAGACATTGTGCCATTTCCCGTACACGCAATTACTATCCCATTGGGTTTACTTGCTATTATTGCTTTATGCATTTCAAGTGAAGCATCAAGATATTGGTACACAATATCTACACGGGCTAAGTTTTCAAGCGGCATAATATCAAATTCACTTTGACTTGTATGAAGTCTAAGTACCTCACGGTAGTAGCTTACTTTAGAGTCGATAACAAAACCTAAACAACCAAGATTATGACTTTTAAAGGTTTCAAGCGAACTTGTATTAGTTTTTGTGCAATCTCTTGCAGAGTTAATCTGCCCTCCTAGCACCACCAAAACCCCTTTCCCATGCGATTCTTTATTAGAAGCCACACTTACAGCATCAAGTAAATTTTTTGGGCCATCTGCCCCAATAGCCGTAGCTGGAAGCATTGCCCCAACCACAACAACAGGTTTTGTACTTTTTACAACTAAATTTAGAAAATAGGCGGTTTCTTCAAGAGTGTCCGTTCCGTGTGTTATTACAATACCCTCGCAAGAATTATCGGCTAGTAGCTCATTAACTCGCTTTGCAAGTTTTAGAAGAATACCAAAAGTAAAACTTTCACTTGCAACATTTGCTATTTGTTCAGTTTGAACTTGAGCTATTTTTGCTATTGATGGCACTGCATCAACTAAATCTTGCCCTGAAAGCGTGGCAGATTGATACTCTGTTTGCATTGTTACACTTTGTGCCTTACCTGCAATAGTGCCGCCTGTAGCTAAAATATGTATATTTGGTAATATAGCCATGAAGACTCCGATATTCATAACAATTTTTTTAAAATGTAATCTTATTATATCTTACTCGTCAAACTATTAATTCTTCATAATTATAATAATAATTAGCTTCTTTTTTAAAAACTTTATCTTTATAACGCAACCATTTGTTTTTACATATATAGTTTATAATGATTTTTATTGACGATACCTTAAAGAATATGTATTGTCCCATTTCAAAGTCTACAAACAAAGTTGTTATACTATGTTTTGTAGTATTATTTATTTTATAATAGAGGTATTTCATGGCAGATTCTACTACAACAGCAAATCCAGCTCCAATTGGTCTTGGTGCATTTGGTATGACAACAATTTTGCTAAATATTCACAACGCTGGCTTTTTTGAGTTGAATGTTATGATTATGGCAATGGGTATTTTTTACGGTGGTATAGCTCAGCTTATTGCTGGTGTTATGGAATGGACTAAAGGCAATACATTTGGTAGCACTGCTTTTATTTCTTATGGTTCTTTTTGGCTAACTCTTGTATTTATTTGGCTTGCACCTAATGCGGGTGCACCTGCGGCTTCTGCTTTTGCAATGGGCTGTTATTTATTAATGTGGGGTATTTTTACCGCATTTATGACTATTGCTACTCTAACAGGTAAATTAATAGGCAAATTAGTGTTTTCTTCTTTAACATTGCTATTTGTATTACTTGCACTTGCTAACTTTACAGGTAGCCATGCTATCCATACACTTGCAGGTTATGTTGGTATTGTTTGCGGTAGTTTTGCACTATATGAAGCTATGGGAATTGTTATCAACGAAAAGTATGGAAAAACTATATTCCCAATGTAATTTTTCTTAGCATTTTTTACAAAAGAGCATGTTTGAAAAGACATGCTCTTTTTTGTGCTTAACAAATATGTGTGCTTATTAATTATTATTATATTTAAAAAACTCTTGCAAGACAGGGTGTATAGATATACAATAATTGTACTAAAACATAAGATGAGGTATCTTTATGAGCAATGAACAAGCGTGTACCCAAATTGATGCATGGTTAGCGGACTGGAAAGTTGACCCTTTAAATGCTAAAGCTGCTTTCATGCAATATTATAACTGGTTGAAAGAGCAAAACATAAAATTAGAATTTAATGAACGCCCAGGAATTAGCTATTCTTTACGTGCAACTGACGCGGCTCAAACACAAAGAGCTCTTTTTGTGCTTGTTGATGTAGTTGATGATGACGCCGAGGAACGTTGGCTTTCAGTTTGTTTCTATGCTGATATGATTCAAGACCCTGATGAAATTGGCGACTTTGTACCGCAAGGGCTAATGGGTGAAGATGCAATGTGCCTAAACCTTGATGAAGAAGACGATAATATGCGTGAATATATTCAGGCACGTATAGTTGAAGCCGCGGCAAGTGCTAAAAAATAATTTAAAATTCAATTATAAATATAAAAAAGCCTATTTTTCTAAAGAAAGATAGGCTTTATTCATTTATTATATGAATTTTTATTCTAAAAAATCATTTCTAAAATTTTTAAAAGCTTCAATATCTTGTAACAAGTTTAGTAGTTCTTTAATATGCTTATTTTTCATGCTTTCTTCTAAATATGCAAGGTAAAAGTTCATTGGAGCTGGCTTTTTTTCAAGTTTTAACTCAACTATTGTTCCTTCTTTTAGTTCTTTTTCAACCATAAGTTTATTAACAAATGCCCCATACCTAGTTTTTGCTATAAAACTAGGGAACAAAATTGAGCTCATAACATGAGTTTCTTTAGGTAGTGGAATATGATTTTCTTCATAAAATTGCATTACATGGCGTGAATAACCTGAAATTGAAGAAGGAAATAGTGATGGAATCTTGCGTAATTCCCTAATAGATACAGGCTGTTGTTTTAAAATTGGGTTATTTTTACATACAACAAAAGGAACTTCAAATTCTATAAATTTCTGCATGCAAATATCATCAAGAGTTTTCCCGTCCATAATCATAATATCTATTTCTCTATTTTTCAATTTTTTTAAGCTAACTGGGTGGTCATCGTTTATAAAAACAAGCTCTAAATCAGCTAAATATCTTGAAACATATCTATAAAGTAAAGGGGTTAGATACCTACCAGGATTAATATGCACACCAAAAGTTATTTTTTTATTTTGTGAAACATTAAATGAAGCTATTTTCTTTGAAAGATCTTCAGTTTGCATAAAAATTTTATCTATAATCGGAAGTATTTCTTTTGCCTTTGGTGTAAGAGTTACTTTAGTACCTTTTCTATCAAATAATTTAAAACCTAATGCTTCTTCTAAATTTTTAATTTGTATACTTACAGCTGGTGTTGATACTTTTAAAAGCTTTGCAGCATCTTTAAAACTATCGCACTTCGCTACCAAATAAAATACTTGAATTTGTTTTAAATTATATTGAAGACTCATAAATTATCCACTTAAGTTTTAATTATATTAATAGAAGAATAATCTTAATATAACATAATCTACAAAAAATGTAACTTAAAAAAACTTAACTTAGAAGTAAAAAAATTATCTTGTTTTTGTAGCTTCATCAACAAAGTTTTTGTTTGTTATTTTACATAGTTAAAAGAAATAAAAATAATATTGTAGATTAAATTCAATAAAAATCTAATTCAATTAGCTTCAAGTCTAACGTACATAATTATCAATAAATTCAAGCTCAAATAGCATTTATAATGAATATAAGTAAATTATAGCTAAAAACTTCTATCTACAAAAATACCACAAGAGTTAAAATTAATTTAACACATAATAACGTTCCTTCTTGCACAAGCATCTTAACAATTGATTTTATTGTATTTTATATTAGTAAATTTTACATATCAATGATTTCGCAAAAAGCTATTGACCTAAAAAGATTTATTCTACAAGCTATGAGAAAGTATTATTTTTAAGGAGTAGTTGTTATGGAAATTAACAAGAAAGATGTCCCGATTGATGATTTACGCTCAGCTCTTGAGTATTTAAAACAGTTTCCTGGTCAGTACGCTGAAACTGATGTTGAAGCAGACCCACATGCGGAAATCTCTGGTATTTACCGTTATGTTGGTGCTGGAGGCACTGTAAAAAGACCAACCAAGTCAGGTCCTGCACTTGTTTTCAATAATGTTAAGGGTCACCCTGATGCAAAAGTTGCTATTGGTGTACTTTCTAGCAGAGAACGTGTAGCACACTTATTTGGTTGTGAACCACAGCATGTTGGCTATGCTTTAAACCAAGCACTTAATAACTTGAAAGAACCAGTTGTTATTCCAAACGAACAAGCAAAATGTCAGGAAGTTAAGCACTTTGCGACTGATGCTGATTTTGATGTAAGAAAATTAGTTCC
>CAYJFV010000017.1:7222-13127 GCA_964369275.1 uncultured Desulfovibrionaceae bacterium | reverse complement strand
GTAAATTGCTTTACTCGTAATAGAAAATATAAATCAGTTATTTTCCTCTAAGTTCTCTCTTACAGTTCAAAAAGATATGTTTCACCCATAGAGGTGTATAGGCGTGAAATAGCAAGAAAATAATCAGCTAATGCAGAAGTGTGGTTAGATTCTTCGTTTGCTAAACCAACTTGAGCAAGCATAACATCTAAGTTAGTTCCAACACCAAGTTCATAGCTAGTTAAAGCGGCATTGTAATTTTCGCGTGCTTTTTCAACAGCTTTTGCTGTAACTTGAATACGTTCTTGTGCTTCATTTGAATTTAGGTATTGAGCTTTTACTTCGTTGGCTATTGAATCCATCTCGCTCATTAAAGCATAGCGAGCTTGAGAAATGCCAACACCTGCTTTTTGCACAGCATTGTAGCGAGCTAAGCCTGTGAAAATATGCCATTCAGCCGCAAGCCCAATTGAGAATACGTTAGCATCTTCCGCTTCTTCTTTACCCCTGCCAGTAACTGCATACGCGGCTTGTAGGTTTAGTGTTGGGAAATATGAAGCACGTGCAATAGTTTTACCTGTTTCAGCCATGCTAACAGTTAGCCTGCCAAGTTTAAGTTCTGGGCGTTGTTCCATAGCTTTATTTAAACATTCTTCAAAGCTAAGTTCAAGTTTAGGTAAATCTTGCAATGAACCAACAAATTCAGTTTCTTGTGTAATAGGAAGTGCAAGCATAGATTGTAGTGCCGCACGCACAATTTCTTTTTGGTTTTTTACTTGAATTAAATTGTTTTCAAGCGTGGCTAAATCTACTTCCGCTTGAAGCACATCTAAGCGAGGGCGAAGCCCAAGTTCATAAGAAACTTTTGTTGTATTTAATTGTTCTTCTGCACGCCTAATAGCACTGTTAGTGGTATTAATTAGAGCATCAAAACGTAGATATTCAATAAAGGTTGTTTGAACAGCATTTGTCATTTGCAAGGTTGCATTTTCAAATTGAAGTTTGGCACTGTCTTCTGAAAGTCTTGCAATTTTTGCTTGGCTTAATAGGTTATAGAAAGGAAAAATTGGTTGAATTGCAGCTACTTGCCATTGCACTGCTAGTTTGTCAACATCAACTTCACGTACTGCATAGGTTGGGGGAAGACTTGCCCAAGCTGAACCTGAAAGCTGGCTTACACTTGCACTACTTGTAACAAATGGAAGCATTGCACCATAGGCAGATTTTTTATCGTAGTTAGCAGATTTTATTTGTAGGTAGGCGGCGTCTAAATCTGGGTTGGCATCAATAGCACGGGCAATAGCTTCTTGCACTGTATAAGAGCTTTGAGCATTGTCACCCTCGGCATAGTAAAGCCTTTTATTATCTTCTTTTATTGTGAAAGTTTCTTCTGCTTTTGCAATATTTGCTGTTGCTAAAGCAAAAGAAAGTAATGGTATAATATACTGTGCTTTCATAAGAAATATACTCCTAATTTGTATTGTGCATTATAATAAATTAATTATTCTTTGTCTAGCACATATTTATAGAGCTCAATAAGCGTATCTTCATTTAAGCGGAAATATTAAATAAAAAAGGAAGAAATACAAATAAGTTTTTCTTCCTTCATAAATTACTTGTTTATAATGTAGAGATAAGCTGTTTTATTTGACTAATTGCTTCTTCTCTGCCCTCTATATTTGTTCCACCAGCTTGTGCTTGATCTGGGCGGCCACCGCCTGAACCATTAATGACAGTAGAAATGTGCTTGATTAAAGCAGGGGCAGTTGTTTTTTCATGTAAGTTTTTAGATACATAGATAATCATTTGAAGTTTATCATTATCTATCGTGCTTAAAACTGCAATTCCATTAGGAGTTTTTGACTTTACATCGTCCATCATTTCGCGAAGAAGTTTAATTGGAAGATTTTCGCGGTGGCTTGCAATAAATGTAATACCGTTAATTTCTTCTTGTTCATTCGCTTCATTGGCACTATTTCCGCCAGCCATTTTAGCTTTTTCTAAGTCTTTTTTCAAAGTTTTTATTTCATTTTGTAAACCTTGAACTTTATCGGCTAAGTCTTGCGGTTTTACTTTTAGGCTTTGGCTGATGCTTGTTAAGTTTTGTCTTGCATCTTGTGTGGCTTGCAGTGCATTCCAACCAGTTAACGCTTCAATTCTGCGTACACCAGAAGCAATGCCTGATTCTGAGGTAATAATAAATGAGCCAATTTGCCCTGTATTTTGTAAGTGCGTGCCACCACAAAGTTCAACACTGTCTTTATTACCAATATTTACAACGCGAACAGTATCGCCATATTTTTCACCAAATAGAGCCATTGCACCGTATTCAATAGCTTCTTTTTGCCCCATTTCTTGAACTTCTAAAGATAAATTAGATAGAATTAATCTATTCACTTCATTTTCTACTTGCTTAATTTCATCTTGTGTCATTGCAGAAATATGGGCAAAGTCAAAACGGACTCTGTCGCTATTCACAAGCGAGCCTTTTTGTTGAACATGTTCGCCTAATACTGTGCGTAAAGCTGAATGTAAAAGGTGAGTTGCGGTATGGTTTCTTGCGGTTGATAGCCTTGCACCATCAAGTACAGTAAGTTCAATTTCTTCACCAACACTTACTGTGCCAGAAATAGCTTCTACTGCATGCACAATAAAGTTATGTGTACCTTTAATACAATCTAGCACCTCAAGTTCAGCACTAGGGGAGTTAATTCTACCTCTATCGCCAACTTGCCCGCCAGATTCTGCATAGAAAGGAGTTTCATTTGCAATTAAAAATCCGCGTGAACCTTGTTCTAAACTATCAACAATTTCACCATCTTGGTTGATTAGTGCAATAAGCTTAGAACGAGTACATAAAATATCATAGCCTATAAAATGGCTTTCTAAGCCTTTAGCCGCTAAATCTTTATACGCTTTTTCTATATTTCCTGCGGCAGCAGTATTTAGCAAGCCTTTTTCTTTTTGAGCTTGGCGTGAGCGGTTTTTTTGCTCTAGCATACATGCTTCATAGCCTGCATGGTCGATTGTGAAACCGCGTTTTCTAGCAATATCATCAACAATATCAATAGGGAAGCCGTAAGTATCGTAGAAAGTAAAGGCAATTTGCCCAGAAATAATTGTTTCTTTGGCTTTTGAAAGTTTTGCAATTTCTTCATCAAGCATTGAAAGCCCTTGCATAAGAGTTTTTGCAAAGCGTTCTTCTTCTTCTTTTACAGCTCGTGAAATAAATTCAATTGAATTAGGTAGTTCAGGGTATGCATCGCCCATAACTTCGCTTACTTTTCTAACCACTTTATAAAGGAAAGGTTCGTTTACTCCCATTAAAGTAGCAAAACGTAAAGCACGGCGAATAAGCCTTCTTAGTACATAAGCACGCCCTTCGTTGCCTGGTAGAACACCATCGGCAATAAGAAAAGCGGCTGAACGTGAGTGGTCGGCAATAACGCGTAAAGCGGTATCAATTTCATTCGTATCAGGCTCGCTAAATGAATAGCTTACATTTGCTAACTCAGCAGAATATTGTACGATTTCTTGGAATAAGTCGCAGTCGAAGTTAGAGCGTTTCCCTTGGCATACTGCCGCAGTACGTTCTAAGCCCATACCTGTATCAATTGATGGTTTTGGTAGGGGAAATCTACCATCGGCTGTTTGGTTGTATTGCATGAAAACTAAGTTCCATATTTCAAGGTAACGGTCGCAGTCGCATACGCCAATTCCGCAATTATCGCCACACTTCATATCTTCGCCCTGATCAATAAATATTTCAGAGCATGGACCACAAGGGCCAGTATCGCCCATAGACCAGAAATTATCTTTAGCACCTAGGCGGAAAATTCTTTTAGGGTCAACGCCTGCAACATCTCGCCAAATATCGTGTGCTTCATCGTCATCTAAATAAATAGTTACGTATAGTCTATCTTTTGGAAGTTTTAGAACTTCGGTAACGAATTTCCATGCAAAAGGGATTGCGTCTTTTTTGAAGTAGTCGCCAAAAGAGAAGTTACCTAGCATTTCAAAGAATGTATGGTGACGAGCGGTTCTACCAACATTTTCTAAGTCGTTATGTTTTCCGCTTACACGTAAGCTTTTTTGTACAGTAGTTGCTCTTGTATATTCACGCACTTCTTCGCCTTGAAAAAGCTTTTTGAATTGAACCATACCAGAGTTAGCAAAAAGTAAAGTAGCATCATCGCGGGGAATAAGAGGAGATGAAGCAACAATAGTATGCCCATGTTCTTTAAAATAATTTAAAAATAGAGTACGAATTTCTTTAGCAGTTAACTTTTCCATATTACTTCCTAGGTTTTAGAGTATTATATTATATTAAGATTTTTTTGCTGCAATTAATATAGCTTCTGCTACTGCCGCTTTTACAGCAGTGGCTTCTAAGTGATTAACACCTTGAATAGTAACCCCTTTAGGCGAGCAAACTTGTTGCTTTAAATCATAAAATGAATAATTTTCACTTGCGGCTAATTCTGCACTGCCAATAAAAGTTTGTGTGGTTAATTCCCTTGCATCTGCGTGGCTAAAGCCAAGAGTTACCGCCGCTTGATAAAAGCCTTCCATTAAGTGAAATACAAAGCCTGGGCCACAGCCTGCTACAGCGGTAAAAGCTTCAAATTCTTCTTCTGGTAAAATGTATACACTACCAAGAAGTTTAAAAATTTCATGTACATCTATTTTTTGCTGTTCTGATAAGTTTACATCGCTAAAGCATAAGGAAAATACACCCTTACCAATTGATGCTGGTAAATTAGGCATACAGCGAACAATAGCATTCTTACCTTGTGCGGCATTTGTCATTGCTTGCATTTTTACACCTGCGGCAATAGAGACTAACACTGTACTTTTTTGCGTGTTTGTAATTGCTTGTTGTATGCTTTGTTCAATAAATTGCGGTTTTGTGGCAAGTATTACAATATCGCAAATTTTGCAAAGTTCATCAAAATCTTTATAGATTTCTTGCGGAACTTTATCTTGAAAAGGATCGTAGGCATAAAGAGCATTGATATGAGCTTTTAGCCCATTCAAAATTGCTGAACCCATTTTCCCATAACCTATTAAACCAATTTTCAAATCAGATAGCATATATTATTCCCCTCTTTCAATGAAAATATTATTAACAAAGTCTAGTAAATTTAAACCTGTAAATAAATAGCCTTGCATACCTGCTTTATTGCCTGCTTCAACATCACGCGGGTTATCGCCAATAATAAAAGAATTTTCTAAATCAATATTATGTTTTTGTGCAAGTTTTAATATCATGCCTGGGGCTGGTTTTCTACATTCGCAAACAAAACTGTATTCTTGAACTTTACCCTCGGGGTGATGCGGGCAATAGGCGTATTCATCAATAGATGCACCTATAGCTTGTAGTTCTTCTTGAATAAAATTATGTAGAACTTTAACATTTTCTTCTGAATAAAGCCCACGAGCTATACCAGATTGGTTTGTTACAACAAAAGTTTTATAGCCCTTAGCTTGGCATAGTTTAACCGCTTCCTTTGCACCATCAATCCAGTAAAAGTCTTCTTTTTTGTTTATATAACCGTGGTCGTGGTTGAACACTCCATCTCTATCAAAAAAGACAGCTTTGTATGCATTATTCTTTGTCATATTCATTTACCTACAGTAATTATTCGTTAACTTTTTGTAGGATAATGCTTTTTTCATTTCTTTGCAAGTAAAGACAAAGAAGCAAAAAATGAATTTATTTTACTAAATCTGCAAGAATTGACTGTATATCGCCTTGAATACATATTGATTGCTCTTTCATATCGCTAGGAGCAGTTGCATCAGTCAAGTTTAGACAAACATAGGTTGCTTCTTCATTCATTCTTGCCATATCCCAAAATGGATATTTTATTATAGTTGGCGTGTTGCCGCCTACACCAAGCTCTAGTAAAAGCACGCTTTTTTT
>CAYJFV010000017.1:0-7212 GCA_964369275.1 uncultured Desulfovibrionaceae bacterium | reverse complement strand
ATGGTTTCTACGCAGATAGTCTTCATATCTTTTCATAGCTTTTGTCCAGCCAGCTGGTTCAACAAAGGTATGGTCTTTTCTAAGGTTCATATCAAGCGGGGCTTCACATTTTGGGCAATGCGGAACTAAAGAAGTAGGAATTTTGAAAGGATCTTCTCTTTCAACTTCAATCATTTCTTTAATTTGAGCTTCGTTTTCATACGTTTCGTAATGGCAGGAACGAGAGCATTGCCATAAGCCATAATCACCTTGAATATAGAATAATTTTTCTTTATCAAAGCCAGATTTTAAGAAAAGATGGTCGGCGTTAGTGGTAATTACAAAATAGTCTTTATCTTCCACTAATTTTTTTAAATTTGAATAGGTATCGTTTGGCTGAAAATCATAACGGTTATGATATACGTGCTTACTCCAATAACCCCAATATTCTTCTAATGTTCTAAAAGGGTAGAAACCGCCAGAATACATATTGTCAAAGCCATATTTTTCGCCAAAATTTCCCATAAGATTTTGAAATCTTTCACCGCCGTATTGTAGCCCTGCCGAGGTTGAAAGCCCTGCACCTGCACCAACAATAATTCTTTCTGCATTATCTATGGCAGATTTTAATGTGTCTATACTAGTTTGAGAGTAATTTTTTGTAGATGTCATAGTCTATATCCTTAAATACATTGAATACAATGTGCATGTTTGATTTTGTTTCTTCTTGGAATTTCTTTACTGTTGCTATGGCTATTTCTGCCGCTTTTTCATTAGGAAACCTAAATACACCTGTTGAAATACAACAAAATGCAATTGATTTCAAGCCATTTTCTTGTGCTAGCTCTAGGCAATTTGTGTAGCAAGAAGCAAGTAGTTCGCAGTCTTTTTCTGTTAAATCGCTTGAAATAATTGGCCCTACCGTATGTAGGATATACTTTGAAGGTAAATTGTAGGCAGAAGTAATTTTAGCTAAACCTGTTTTTTCTGAATGCCCTTGCTTTTGAATAATTTCATAGCAATCTTGCCTTAATTGCACACCTGCAAAGGTGTGAATAAAGTTATCAATACAAGCATGTGAGGGAATAAAACAGCCTAGAAGTTCACTATTCGCCGCATTAACTATTGCATCTATTTCAATTAAGGTAATATCGCCTTGCCAAATTGATATATTTTCTTGAATACGTTCAAAATTATCAGAAATGGCAATACCTCTAATTTTTGCTTCTTCTTGCAAATAGGCATCTTGCACGCTTAGAAAGTCTTCCCCTATTGGGGCAGGTATGCGAGTGTTCACTAAAGCTCTAAAAAAGCTTTGTTTTTGTTCAAGAGTCATTTTTTCCAAAGCAGTAGGGGCAAAATGCTTCGCATAGTTTTTACCGTGTTCTTCATTACAAAGATACTTTATAATAAAGTTTAAACGCTCTTCTTGTGTAATATATGCCTTCATATTTTTTCCTACTCTACAATTATTGTTTGAGCAACATCATTTGCATAAATTCTATTGTCGTATAAAGAACGGGCATACACTGCTGGAACAGTAAATGTACCCTTATTCACCGCACGTACTTCATAAGTATACACTTTCTCTTCTGGGGTAAGTGTTACGTAGAAAGTAGCTCTATCTTCACGGATATCTGCCTGGGCATTATCTGAAAACTCAACAGGTGCAACCCCATTTTCATTTAGGATAGGTTCGAAAGCCCCAGCAAACAAGTCTTGAATAACAATATCTTCAATAGATGTATTATGAGAATTTGCTTTTATTTGAACCTTAACAACATCGCCAACATTTACGCTAGTTATAGGTTCGTTTCTACTATTGAGTAATTGTTTTGATATATTCAAGTTGCTTGCACTAATTTCTGTAGGTGGATTTAGCGGGTAGCCACTAGTTGTAAGTTGAATATATACAGGTGTTGTATTATCAGTATTTACTGTAAACTCTGTACAAAGTGGAGCAGAAATTCCAATTGCATTACTTAATGAAAGTGGCGTATAATCTGCATTGTCACAAGAAATTGCACTTTGTGGTAGTTGTTTATTTTCTTCACTGCCAAGTGCATATAATGCCGCAAGTGCTTGTGCTACCGAGAAAGTAGACTGTCCACTCTTGAAGCTAGTCATAGATTGACTTACCACAGAATTAACCCTTTGGCTTGTAAGCTGTTCAGGGAATGAATGAGCAAGCACACGTGTGAATAATGACTGAGCCGCAAAAACATTCATAAATGAAGAGTTTTTGAAGTTTTGGAAATTGAAATCAAAGTGGTCATAATCGCTCATATCATAACGCATAGTTTTTAGGCTACTTGCTAAAAGTATGGCGGTTAAATCTTTTTCCCAACGCCTCATATCAGAAGAAGAATTAGACATTGTATCGATAAGATTTTCTATGTACTGAGCAGTTATATAACCCTCACGCGTAAGCACCCAAATAGCATACGCAGCTATGCGGGCATCGCTAAGATTGTTCGGTCTTTGAGTAGCAATATTTCTGATAGAATCGAAGATTGGTCTTTCAATATCCGCGGGGATTGAGTAGCCAGCTTTTCTAAAGGCAATAAGGAAATCGCCTGCGTAAACAGTAAGCAGTGGATTTGTGCTATTGCTATGATACCACATGCTTAATCCATTATAATTAGTGTTTGAACGTATAGCATAAATTGCTTCATTTATAGCATTTTTTGCTTCTTGTTCGGCTAATTTAGGGTCTTTTGCATTAGCGTATAGAAGCTCTGGCGAGTCGCTCATAAGCACATAAGGGAATGCCTTACTTATAAGAGCTTCGGTAGAGCTAGCATAACGCACACTTTCTAAATAGGTTAAATACCCTTGTAAAAAGGCATTAGGTGTGTATGAAGCGGTAAACTGAGCTTTAGCATTATAATCATACATTGGTGTTTCTGGGCTTAGAGTTGCTGTACCAGCAGTATTTTTTACGCCAAAAAGTACCTCTGTAGTATATGGAGTGCTTGGGCGAATTGAAATAGAACTTTGGCGTGCTACTTCAAGTTCTTTTGTTTTTACTGTAAAGTTTATGCTTGCTTCACCTAGAATATTTAATACTTCAAAGTCAACAGGTACAAAAACTTCGTCGTTAGCTTGAACTTTAATTGTTTTTGGAAGCTTATTTGTTATTTTTAATGAATTTGGTGTAGTAACACTAAGTTCAAAATCACTTTCGGCATCTGTATTATTAACAAGCATTACACCTGCATTTACTTTATCAGTTGGGCTTGCCATTACAGGCATTTGTGGGCTAATTATTACATCTCGGCGAATAGTTGTATTTTCATCAGCCGAGCCAAAAGCTTGCTCGCTTACAGCAACTGCCATTATGCGTAAATTACCGTTATAATATGAGGGAATTGGTATAGATATTTCTTTTTCTTTTGTATCTAAATCTACAAGGCCTGACCAGTAAACTAAAGGTGGTTCAGCCTTTCTTTTGAAGGGGTTTAATAAGTTTTGCTTTGCCATTGCAAGCCCGCCACCGTAGGCAGATTTTAGCATTACTTCATCAATAGCCATACTTTCTTCAAAAGCTAAAGCACTTACTTCTGGCATGATTAAATCTAGGAATTGAGAAGTAGAAACTTCTAAGCCTCTATCAACTAAGAAGTAATTTAGAGGTGAAGGTGTTTTATAGTTTGTAAGTGCAAGAATACCCTCATCTACAGCAAAGATAATTGCTTTAGTTTTTGCAGAGGCTTTAACTTTTACTTTTAAATCTTCACTAGTTTTTACTAAACTTGGTGCTTCAATTTCTACATTAAGTTTTCTTTTGTCTATATTCACAAGTATTGGCTCAATTACATGAGAATATGGGCTTAAATACACATCGCTAGAATCTGTATTTTTCATAAAAGATACAACTACATACGCTCTTCCCTCATAATTTTTAGGAATAGGTATAGAGTGCAAACTTTGCCCTGCTTTTGCTTCAAACCATACATGAGATAAAACTTTATCTGCTTCAAGCGTAATTAGCCCAAAGCCATCATAAGGTAACGAAAGCATAGCTTCTACTTGTTCACTTGCATTAAAATTAGTTTTTTCTAGTTGTAGTTTTATTGTGCTAGGGATATTTTGTTTGTTTACAACAATATCATCGCCAGCAACGGTGAAAGGAACTTCTGCTAAAGCAAAATTACTTTCTTTTTCATACACAGAAATTATGTATTCACCTGGGGTTGCAGTTGGAATATCCCAAAGAATTGTGCCATTTTGGCTTTTTAAATCTTGCCTACTTAGTTCTTCTTGAACTAAAGTTTCATCGTAATATAATTCACCTTGTGAGTTTTTAACAAGGTTTGATACATATTTTCTTTTTGTGAGTACAAAAGAATATTCAAAATCTTTATCTTGTTCTAAGTTTGAATTAACTTGAATAAATTCTAAACTGCCTTTTCTATTTACAGGAATATAGTAAAGCTCGTTTATACCGCCAGTTAGTTTATATCCTAATAAAAACTCGGCAGGTGAGAATATAAAAGAATTTGTTGTGTTTACAGCTCTGCCACCATTAGGTTCAAAGCCTTCAATATACAATGAAGCTTGGTAGGTTCTATTACTTTGAGTATAAGCACTTAAATCAATTTCAAAATTCGCTTTACCCTCATTATTTGTTGTTGCTTCTGGAAGATTAATTTCTGCATTCGAGTATGAGCTATAGCTAGAATATGGGTCGGTGAAAGTATAGTTGCTATAACCATTAAGATACATATTAGAGGTAGGATAAATGCTTAGATTTGCAGTTACCTTTCTATCTTGTGCAGCTGTTCCGTATAAATTTGTTAGTTCTACAGCTAAATCGAATTTGTTTTGTGCACTTATTACATGCCAACCTTTTGTTTTTTTAGGTAAAATTTCACTTTCAATCTCTAGTACATTTGGCTGAAACTCTTCTAAACGAATGTTTCTTGAGCCTAGTGTGGTATTGCTTGAAATAACTTCAAGTCTATACGTGCCTGTTGGCGAATAATCAAAAGATTGCCATTCTAAAGTTTCAATTCCATACTGTACATCTTCCATATTGAAAGATTTTTCAGCAATTTGAACACCTTGTGGATTATATAAAACCGCTTTTACTGGAAGAGATTGCACAACAGAATTATCGCTATTACGAACAATTATACCAAAACTTACTTTGTCGCCTGGGCGGAATAAACCACGTTCAGCAAAAACATAGGCTTGAAAATTTGAAAGCGATTGCATACGCCCTTGAGTATCAAAACGGCTTGTTTCAACTGTACGCATAAGATTATTCATTGAAATAAATGTATAATCATTATTTTTTGAATTATATGCAGTAAGCACAGTAGGTTCTTTATCGCGGGTAAAGCCATCAACATTATCAATAACTGCCATGCCATTTGCATTAGTGCGTGCAGTAGTTAAAGGAACACCATTTTCGCCAAGAACTTGTATTTCAATTGCGTTTAAAGGTTTAGAATTATTTATAGAATAAGCAAATACATTTCTTGTGCCGTTAGCATTTCTTTTTACAAGTAAGCCAATATCTGTAAGAAGAAAAGATTTTTCAGTAGTTGTTACTACTTTATCGTCTTGCATGCCAGTTAATTCTAGGCGAATAAGCCCGCTTGTTTCAGCAGTTTTGAAATTGGCTAGCAAGTCTTGCATGTTTAGGTATACAAGTTCTGAATTGGCTTGCCCTTTGCCATCAATTTTTATAGTGCCAGAAACAATTTCACTTAATTCATCGTAATTTGTATAGGAAGAATCGTAGCCGTAATCATCGTAATAAATGTCGCGGTTAGCAAAGTAACTATCTGCAATAAAAGACATATATGGCTTTCTTATTTTATATGCTTGCCATTTTATTTCAGTTAGTTGGCTTGTTTGCAATGCAATTTTTGTAGAACCCTCTACACTTAAAATATTGCCATTTTGTAAAAACGATATTTCAGGTTGAAAAGCTGTTGCGTAAAGTACAAAATTTCTTTGGCTAGGTAAAGTTAAGCCAGAGTGCGAGGTTAGGCTTTTATCAAACACAATATTAGCATAGGTTTCAGGTTCAATTTGTACTTTAAAAGTATGCTTTGTGCTGATATTTGTTGGGTCGATTGGAGTAATTTTTACAAGCTTGCCCTCATCTAAAACAGGAGCTTTATCCCATTCATACACAACATTTGCTTCTTCATTACTTTTTTTAGGCAGTGCAAAAACTTCTAAAGCTGTATATACTTCTTGAGTTGAAGCTTGCAAAGATGTTTCTACATTTAAAGTAAATTCTTGCTCTAAATCTTTATTATAATTAAGAGAAAGATAGGCTTCTTTTATGTGAAATAAATTTTCACTGCCTGGTAAGTCGGCATTTTGTACTAAATTTCTGTCGCTTACTTTTATTCTGCCCTCATTAAAATATGCAGGCATGCCGCTTAAGCTTATTTTTACAATAGTGTTGCGAGGGGCAAGTTCTTTTACAGGTAAATTTACTGTTAATCTAGTATCTTGACGACTCCAAATATATTCAGGAGTACCAAACTTTAAAGTAGAATTTCTTGATTGCGGTGTAATAGAAAGATTTTTTTGAATTTCTTCTTTATTTTCAATAGGGTAGAGGAAAGAAATGTTTACAGAATAGATATGGTTAGCTTTTGCAGAGGTATCAGTCCAAAATCTTTGAGAATACACTTGTGCAGCTTGTGGCAAGGTAGTAAAAGAATAGCTATACTCATCAAGTTCTACGTTTGCAGGCAAGGTTATAGGGTCAATTTGTATGGTATAGCGTGTGTTTTTTTGCCATTGTGTATTATACGCGGGGCGAAAAGTAATTTCAGAAGAATCTTCCCAAGACCATGAACCTTCTATTTGAGGTGTAGTTTTTATGGTAAAAACTTTTGCTCCGTAATCACCTACATAAGGGCTACAAACTCTATAATCTTCATCGCCATACTTACTTTCACAAAGGTAATCATTTCTTTCAAGCTGAATACTAAGCGGTGCATTATATGAAGTTGGTTGCTCTATATCAGCTTTTAAATAGTTTATCATTTCTTGAGCTTGCCCAGTAAAAGGCAGGATAAGGCAGAATGCTGTTAGCAGAAGTGAGATAGATATTTTTTTCATATAGCCCCGCAATAAATAGTATATTTTGCTTTTTAACTGAAATAAGGAAAGAAGTTGCTAGCTCTTACTCTAGCGGGTCTTTCCCTTATTTCAATGATTTATATTAAACTTCGGTTACTGTATAAGGTAAAACATGTT
>CAYJFV010000016.1:0-13309 GCA_964369275.1 uncultured Desulfovibrionaceae bacterium | reverse complement strand
ACTTGCATAACAATAATAGCTGAAATAGGTGCCCAAAAAGCAAAATCTGGCGAGATTAAATAGGCAAATAAATATGATAATACAACAGAAATTGAAGTTTTTATTGCATACCGCTTGTTTGAAAGCGTAAAGCCCGAGGGGCGGAAGTTCGTTTTGAAAGATTTAAAATCTTTAGGCAAGCGAAAAGATTTGGCAATAAGAACAAAAGAAAGAAAAAAAGCTGAAAGTAGTTCTCTACGCATAGTAAATGCCTGTTATTATAACAGAAAAGGTTTTTTAGTAAATTGTAAAAATTTCCACACTGAAAAGGAAAGAAAGATTAGCAATTTCTTTATTACTTTGCAAGAAAAAATATAGTCATTAAAATGATATAAGCAAGTAGTAAAGCAGTAAAATGAAAGTTAAGTATTGCAATTGTTAGTTTATTTATAATCTAATTATACACATATTTAACTTAAATTTTATTTTAATGCTATTTTGAAGAGCCAATTAGCATATCATCGTGTATATTTTCAACATTGAAAGGTATTAGCTTATGCCCATGTTTAAGTAGGCTGTTAGCACTTTGAAGTGAATTAATATTGATTCTGCAAGAGGTATAGAATTGGTCTAAGCCATCAATAAATAAGGGGTAGCTTTCTTCTGTAAAGTTGTTATTTTGTTTTGGAATATCAAGTGATAGCAAAAGCGGAATAGAAGAGCTAGCATATACTTTTTGCATAAATTCTTTCTTTTTTTCTGCAACAAGTGTACGCAGTTTTGCTGTTCTTTCTTTTTTTACTTCTTTTAGAATTTGGTTTGGATATTTTGCCGCTAAGGTATTAGGGCGTATGGAATATGGAAATACATGGGCATAAGTAAAAGGTAATTCTTGAACAAGTTTATATGTTTCTTGAAATTCTGCTTCGCTTTCGTTTGGAAAGCCAAGTAAAAAGTCAGCACCAAGTCCAAAATACTGCCATTTATTAGCAAGTAGTTCTAAATTCTTTTGCACATCTGAAATTAAGTAATGTTCTCTTCTCATTCTTTCAAGCACAGTTTGCGAGCCACTTTGAAGCGAAAGATGTAAGTGCGGACATACCATATTAGATAAAGTTAAAGCCTTTATTCCTTTTTCATTCAATTGAGCAGGCTCCAAAGAGCTTAATCTAAAACGAGCTATATTTTCATAATCTTTTGCAAAATTTTCTTGTAAAGCAATTAACACATCCCAAAAATCTAGCTTGCTATGGTCGTATTGGCGTAAATTTACGCCTGAAAGCACAAACTCTCTGAAGCCTTTTTGCAAAAGAGTGTCTACTTCTTGTAAAATCTCCGTTAGGGAGCGTGAACGTGAGGGGCCGCGTGTATATGGTACAATGCAGTAAGAGCATAGATGAGAGCAACCATCTTGAACTTTTATAACGGGGCGTGACCTTTTGAAATCTGAAATGCTAAAATCTGGAAATTCAGATAAATTTGCATTATTATAGTATCCATTTAAATCAAGTGGATTATTTTTTAGAAGAATATCACGCGATTTTTGGGTAATAATTGCGTTTGCGTTTACAAAGTCATCTTTAGCAACTTCGGCGGCACATCCAGTTAGAATAATATGTGCATGAGGAAAGCTTTTTCTCCATTTATTACATAGTTGCCTTGCATCGGTTACGCCTTCTTGGGTAACAGCACAACTTGCAATTACAAGAACATTAGCCATATCAGGGCTAAGAACTTCCTTGCTATTGGCAATGTTTTTTTGCCATGCTTCACGCATAGCCTGACTTTCATACTGGCTAACTTTGCAACCAAAAGTTTGAATAAAATAGTTCATACTATATAACTTCTTATTAATATTGTTTAATTATTTATCTGATTTTCTTTCAAAGCAAGTGTAAAATAATTGCCTACATTTAGTCAAATGTGTTTTTATGGTTTTAAAGTTTTCGTTGGGAGATATCAAAATGGCTTTTCAGAATAAATATAAAAACAAGGAACATTATGTAGAACATCCAGATCATCTTTGGAATGAAATAAGTGAAATTCTTGAAGGTTTGCCCGAATTAATCATAAGTGAAAATAAAAATGCCTATTTTGTGCGTGCAATGCTTGCAGGCTTAAATGTAGATGATTTTTTGTTGCGGTTTAAAGAAAATAAACTAGAACTAGAAATTCATTTAAAAAGTCCCTCAGGTAGATATTTATTTCAAGAACGTGCAGTTGGCAAGTTTATTAGAAAAGTAGAATTTGCCTTAGCTATTGATGGCACAAAAATAAAGTCAGAGCTATCTAATGGATTATTATTTTTAGAGTTGCCAAAAATAAAAACTAAAACAATTGAAATAATACCTGGCAATATTAAAAATGAAAATTTGAATGCTATTGAACTCGATAATATAAGCAAGGAAGATATATAAAATGCAAACCAGTAGAAATATTAAGCCCAATATGGATATTATAGATTTTGGTACAAAGCTTTGCTTATTAGTAGACTTACCTGGTGTGCCAGAACAAAATATATTGCTAGAAATTATTCACGATACCTTACATTTAGAAGCACAAATGGAACTAAATATAAAGGAAGATGAACAAATTCTAACTATGGATTTTGCAGAAGACTTGTTTGTATTCAATTTTAAGCTAGCAGATTCACTACAGCATGAAAGTTTATATGCAAAAATGCATAATGGTTTATTATGTATATGCTTGGATTTTATTGATAAAAAAGAAGTGAAACATGTTCCTATTGAGTTTACATAAAATAATTTAAAAAAAATAAAAAAATTGCTTGACAATTGTGAAAGAAAAATATAGTTTCTTCTTCACGGAACGAGTTATTGTTTCGAACGGAGCGGTAGTTAAGTCGGTTATAACGCCGGCCTGTCACGTCGGAGGCCGAGGGTTCAAGTCCCTTCCGCTCCGCCATATTTATGGCGGTAAGCCAAAAGTCCTGTTTTTTTACAGGGCTTTTTTTTTATTTAATTCACTAAATATTATCAAAATAATCTATTGTGCTAATTTTTTAATAAGTCTGTGTAATATAGCTAATTTTAGCAGATAAAAATTTTTAGCTCTATAAGCAAAAAAGCAAAAGAAGTAATTTAGAAAAACATTCTAGCTAAAAAGAGTCATTAAATCATCAACTGATAATCTTTGAGCATTACTTGTGCCTGCAAGAACATCTTCTGCTAAGTTTCTTTTGCTATCGTGCATTTTTAGAATTTTTTCCTCAACTGTACCTTGCATAATTAGCTTGTATACAGTTACTGGGCGTGTTTGCCCTATTCTGTATGCTCTATCAGAGGCTTGATCTTCTACGGCAGGGTTCCACCACGGGTCTAGGTGTATAACATAGTCGGCGGCGGTTAGGTTTAGCCCTTGCCCGCCCGCTTTTAGGCTAATGCAAAAAACATCAGCTTGCCCATTTTGGAAAGATGAAACTAGTTCAGCTCTTTTCTTTTCTTGTGTTGAACCATCAAGGTACATTGTTTTTATACCTAGTTCACTAATTGCACTATAAACCAATTTTAAATTGCCTGTAAATTGCGAAAATATTAAAGCTTGATGATTATTGCTTCTTAATTCATTAATCAGCTCTAGCAACATTGAAAGCTTTGAAGAGGTAATGGTAGAGCTTGGGTCTACTAGGCTTGGATTACAGCAAGCTTGGCGAAGCTTTGTAAGCTCTGCAAGAATATGAAATTGTGATTGCTTGTCTTTTTCTTGATTACTATTTTTAATTTTTTCAATATTTTCTAGGGCTTGCCTGCGTAAAGCTTCATAAAAAGCACGTTCTTCTGCACTTGGTTCGATAATTAAATTTTGTTCAGTACGCGGGGGTAAATCGTCAAGAACAGTATTTTTTGTTCTTCTTAAAATAAATGGTTTTACAAGAGCTTTTAAATTATTTCTTGCATTATTTTTTGTTACATCAAGTGCTGTTGCTGGCGGATTAAACCGATAGTTAAATGCTTCGTTTGTGCCTAGTAAACCATGATTAATAATATTGAAAATACTCCATAAATCTTCTAAAGAGTTTTCAATAGGTGTTCCCGTAAGTGCAATTTTTGAATGGGCATTAAGCATTGCACTTGATTTTGAGCGTATAGTTTGTGCATTTTTTAAAGCCTGTGCTTCATCAAAAATTATAAGCTTGAAATTACGCTCTAAAAGAGTAGTTATTTCAGAATTTAAAAGGCTGTAGCCTAGTATAAGAATTTCATTCTCTGCTAAATTTTTTATTACTGCTTTACGTTCCTTTTTCGAGTTCATAGCAGTAAGCCTTTTTACACTAAGCGTTGGTGCAAAGCGAGTAAGCTCGCTTTCCCAGTTGTGGCAAACAGAAGTAGGAGCAACAATTAATACAGGTAAAGCATTATTTTCAACAGCACTATTTTTTTGTAATTGGCTATAGTCAATCTCTGTATTTTGTACCGTATGTAAGATTAAAGTAATTGATTGCAGTGTTTTACCTAAACCCATATCATCAGCTAGGCATGCACCTGCCCCTATATGCACTAAAGAAGCAAGCCAGTTAAAGCCGTCGTATTGGTAGGGGCGAAGTTCTGCCTGTAAATTTTTGGGAAGGCTTATAGCTTTATCAAGCTCTTGTAATTTTGTTTGCCAAGTTCGAAAGTTTTTATCAAAGGTAAAGTTTTTGTTTAATACTTCTTCTTCTAAGCCTATAGAATGCATTATGTTTTCTAGGGCTGGTATGGCTAGTGGATGAAGTATTTGTTCTGACTTATCTTCTTGAGAAATTGCATTAAGCTTATCAAGCAGGCGTTTAAAATCTTCTGTGATAGATAAAATTTGCCCATCATGTAAAGGAATAAATTTACCTCTATTCTTTTTACTTTCTTTTAAAAGTTTACGCATATCAAGTACAAGGTTTTCATCTACTTGGATATTGCCCTCAAGGCTAAACCAATTGTTTTTTGATTGCACCCTTACTTTCATTTCGTTAGCATTTAGAGTGTGCGAAATTTTAATTGGTTGGCTATTAAACCATTCAAAATTTAATGAAGCATTTGTATTTTTGCCCTCTTGCAATTCTAGTAAGGCTTGATACGCTGTTTCTGGTTCTAGCAATTCCCAAGTATATTCATCGTTTAGCAAGTTAGTTTTTAGGGTAGGGCAAAGTTCTAACAATGCATTAATTTCGTTTTGTTCTTGCTCAAAATTTCTGTTAATTTTTATAGGTGAAGTTTGTGCTTGCACCACTAAAGAGGCTGAACCTTTTGTTGGTGTAAAGAAAGTTTGTGTATTTTCAAGTGGATATACAATAGCAGATACTTCTAAACCTAAGCCAATATTTGAGTGGGTTCGCTTTAGCCTAAAAGTAGGGGTAGAATTTATTTGATGTGCTGAAAGCTCTTTTAGTTCCATATTTAAGCGAACTTCAACAGGGCTTTCTTCATGCGAAACAAGCTCAAGCACTTTTTCTTGTACTGTTTTAGGAACAATTAACTTTTCTGTTCCCATAAGTTCTTTTAAATGAATATGTTGCTGTGTAATAGGTGTAACACTATAGGTATTACCCTCTTGTTTGGTATAAATTCCAACTTTATGGCTTGGAAGGGCAAAAGAAAGCTGATATTCTTCATCTTTACTTGCTTTTATTTTTTCAATATCAAGTTTTAATGGCTTTAGTTCAAGCTGAATATTTTTTGCACTTTGTTCATCAAAAACTAAAGGATGCGAAGCAAGAAGTGGCATGGCTATATTATAGTCTATTGTGTAATTATCTGCCCAGTAGTCTTTTTTTGCACTTTTTTTAATTATTTCTTTGTCTTGCTCGCTAAGGTATGAATATTCTTCGGTATTATCTTTTAGTTTTACAACAGAAACTTTACGTCCTTTTGTCCATTCATCTTTACTAAAAGACTGCTCGTAAGGGTTCACTTCTTGATAGGCAAAAGAAACTAACCACGCTAAACGTTTAGGATTTTTATTGATTTTCTTCTTTCCACTTTGCCTAGGGTCGGCATTAGTTATAAAAGAATAAATTGCGTCAATTCTTTTTTCTAAAGAGGTTTCAGCTTTATTTATTAAGCTAAAGTTGAAGAAAGATAAGCGGTTAGCATATTGTGTATACTCTTCACTTTTTTCAGGTTCTAAAATGCTAGATAGAATTTGAGCAAATATAGTTGCTAAAAAAGGAGCTTTATCTTTTGTGGCAAGGTAATATACTTTTAGGTTTGCTATAATCCAAGTATCACGCTCGGCATCGCGTGGGAGTGAGGCTAAAGCTATAAAGTAGACAAGCATTTGGAAATTTGATGTGCGTGTTGAATCTAGTGCTTTTTGCGTAAGTAAGCAAAGCATTTTTTCACTTAGGTTATTGCTAAATAAATGCTCGAAAATAGGATGTTCGCTAGAAAGTGCATAGGCAGATTTTATAAAAACGGTATAATCTTTTTTTATTTCATCTTTTGTATCTAGTGCATGAAAAGCTTTTGCTAAACATAATAGGTACATAATATCGAAAGGAAAATCTAAGGCATAGCCTTTATCGCCTGAAAACTTTCTAAACTTTCTTATATGTTCTTTATATTTTTTAGCTATTAGAACGCAATCTTCTTGCCCTTGAGCATGAAGAAATTCATTTGTAATTTCAAATAGTTCATTATATGGATATATTTCTTCAGCTTTGTTAAGGTAGGTATTGAAACTATTTAGATCATACACAATAAATAAAAAGTAAGATAAAATTGCATTACTTATTATAGGCTTAGTAATGCAAATATTTACAAAATCGCTTAAATATGGATTAAATTCATTCAGTTTAGCTTTTAGGGCAAAGCTGATTAGATTTTCAGTAATTACCACTTGAAGGTTCGCTTTGAGTTTTAGAAAAAAGCTATCGGGCTGGTGTTCGGCATAATAGGGGAGTATTTTTTCTTTATCAATCAACCTAATGTATAAAGGCACTGCCTTTACATCGTTCAAATAAAAATATGAACGACATTGTGTAATTTCAATATCTTGCGAAGATATATTTTGCCTGCAAGTACGAAGATATGGTGGGAAAAGTTTAATTACTTCACGCCCAACATCTAAGCTTGAAAAGTAGCAAAGAAGTTCATGCCCTTGCTTTGTTGAAGGCTTATAGTCGCTTCCAAGGCACTTGTTTCCTTTAAGATTTGCAAGAATTTTTTCAACTTTAGCAACCGACCAAGGCGATTTTTCAATGCCAAAAATAGGCATGCGTGTTAGAATATCTACAATAAGGTGTTTATTCGGTATTTTTGGAAAAAGAGCACTTAAAAGAGCTACAAGTAGTTCGTCTAATGAACAAGCCGAGTATTCTTTTGGAAGTGGAAAATTATCTTTTACCGTAGTTTTATTCATCGTCGCTTAATGTAAATGGTATTTCTATGGCAGGTGTTAAATTTTTATTTTCTTTGCTAGGCAAATCTAGTGAAAAAATTGGTGGAATTTCGCCTTCTCTGCCCATTAATTTTGTGCGAGCCGACCAATGATAATTAAATAATTGGTTTTTCCACATTTTAGCTTGAATAAATGAAAGAATTAGCGTGGCTTCTTGCCAGCGTTCAGTGGGTTCAAAATTATCTACTATACGTATATATTTATCGCGTAGGCTAATTAATGAGGCTTCATCTAAACTATCTAGTTGTTTAGCCATTTTTTTTAGTAATTCTTCCATAATTCAATCCTAATTAGCTTATTTTCCGTCAAATAACACGTGGGCGAACACTTTCGCATCGTCAATATTGCGTGATATTTGCCCATATTCATTTGGCATGTGTGCAGTTGGGTGTAGTCTTGCCCAAGCAGCAGCAGGAATATTCATTAATCTAAAATGGTTAGCAACAGTTGAAGCACCAATCCCGCCTGGTTTAGCATCAATATTATAAATTGCTTTTACTGCTTTTTCAAGGCGAATTACCACTTCACTATCAACAGGAGTTGGCGGAACCATTGGTTCTATATTTTGCACTTCAATTTCTACACTTGCATTATTTTTCTTTGCAATAGCTTCAAAACGAGCAGTAATTTCAGCTTTTACTTCATCAATAGTGTAGTAAGGTAAAATACGGCAATCTACATAGAAAGTATCCATTCCTGAAATAGTATTTGTATTTTGCACGTTTTCAATAATTCTAGTTGGCGTAATTGTTGTGTAATCTGGAATAAAGATAGGATCTTTCTTGCCAAAATATTCTTGTAAGTTTTTAGTTTCGCTTATCATTTCTGCTGCAATAAGAAGTGAATTATTACCTTCGCTTGGAACAGAAGCATGGCATTGTTTGCCTTTAATAGAAACCTTTAACCATAATACGCCCTTTTCACCTACTTCAATAAGGCTACCATCTGGCACGCCAAAATCAGGCACAAGCACGATATCGTCTTTCTTTACTAAATCTGGGTAGTTATTTAGAACGTATTCAATACCATAGGTATTTCCTACTTCCTCATCTGATACAAGTAAAATACCAAAAGAAAGTTCAGGTGTAATATTTTGTTCAATAAGTTCAGCTGCTACAAGCGTAGCTGAAACTATAGCTTGCTGATTATCTTCAACGCCACGCCCATAAATAGTATCGCCATCATCAGCTATTCTTAGTGTAAAAGGGTCGCTTTCCCATAGGCTCATTGCACCAGCTGGAACAATATCAAGGTGAGCAAGCACCCAAACTGTGCGTTCACTTGTGCCTTTTACCAAAACCGAGAAATTTGGGCGAACTTTTGCACTTACCCTATCATCAGGGGCGTTAAAGTCTTCGATATTAGTTAAGCCGTATTCTTTAATTTTTTCTTTATACCATAAAGCTTTTTCCATTTCGCCATCGCCACCGCTTACAGGGCTTAGAGCTGGAATACTTGTTAAACCTTTTTGTAAATCAATTACTCTATCTTTACGAGTATCTAATGCTTTTATTATATTTTCTAAACTCATAATAATTCCTTATGGTATTGTATTAATTTATTTTAGTGTAAGGTGTTTTGCTTCACTACTGTCTACGCTTACGTGAACAGTTCCGCCTTTGGTTAGCTTACCAAACAAGCTTTCCTGAGCAAGCCAATCTTCAAGTTCTGAGCGTATAAGCCTTTCAAGAGGTCTTGCTCCTAATTTAGAGTCAAAACCATTTTTAGCAAGCCATTCCTTCGCTTCTTTAGTAAGAGCAAGCTTAATTTTCTTGCTGTGTAAACCTTTAAATAGTTTGTCTACTGTTTTATCTACAATTGCAAGCATATTTTCAGCTGAAAGTTCACTGAAAGGTATCATAGCATCTAGGCGGTTACGAAATTCAGGCGTGAAAGTTGTTTCTACAGCTTTTTTGCTTTTATCGCTTGAATCTTTACCTTGATTACGTGTAAAACCAACAGCTGATGAAGACATTTCGCTTGCACCAGCGTTTGTTGTCATAATAATTACAGTATTTCTGAAATCTGCTTTCTTACCTGTATTATCAGTAAGAGTTGCATAGTCCATAACTTGTAGCAAGATATTATAGATATCAGGGTGAGCTTTTTCAATTTCGTCAAATAAAACAACAGCATGCGGAGTTTTTCTAACAGCTTCTGTTAAAAGCCCGCCTTGCTCAAAACCAACATAACCAGGAGGGGCACCAATTAAACGTGCAACTGCGTGCTTTTCCATATATTCCGACATATCGTATCGTAAGAAGGAAATACCTAATTGTTCAGATAAAGCCTTAGCAAGCTCCGTTTTACCAACGCCAGTAGGTCCATAGAATAAGAAAGAACCTGTAGGGCGTTTACTTTCGCTCAAGTTTGCTCTTGAACGTAATATTGCTTTTGTTACTTGACTAACCGCAACATCTTGCCCAAAAATATATCTTTGTAAATTACTTTCTAAGTCTTTCAATAAGTCTTTTTCATCTGCTGTAACTGAAGCAGTTGGAATATTTGCCATGCGTGCAATTACACGCTCTACATCAGCAACTTTAACAGTTGCATTTGCTCTGAACGATGGTTTTAAACGAAGGGCCGCCGCACTTTCGTCCATTACATCAATGGCTTTATCGGGCTGCATTCTATCTTGTAAATAGCGTGTAGATAAATCTACAATAGTTGAAATAACATTTTTTCCATACCTTACTTTATGGTGTTCTTCGTATTTTGCTTGCAAACCATTTAGAATTTCAACTGTTTCTTCTTTGCTTGGTTCTACAATATCTATCTTTTGGAAGCGGCGACTTAGCGCTTTATCCTTACTAAAGGTAGAGCGAAATTCTTCATAACCAGTAGAGCCAATACACTGAAAAGACCCCTCAGATAAGAAAGGTTTAAGCATGTTCGCCGCATCAAGCCCACCACTTGCACTTGAAGAAGACGAAAGTAAGGAATGAATTTCATCAATAACTAAAATAACATGCTCTTGCTTAGAAACTTCTGTTAGAATAGCTTTGAAACGTGCTTCAAATTCGCCCCTGTATTTTGCACCTGCCATTAAATTTGCTGTATCTAAGGCATATAATACGGCATTTTGAAATTCTTTAGGAACTTTCTTTTGCACTATTCTAGTGGCTAAACCTTCAATAATGGCAGTTTTACCTATGCCAGGGTCACCAATGAGTAGAGGGTTATTTTTTCTACGCCTTGCAAGAACTTCAACTATACGCAAAAGCTCCATGTCACGCCCTACTAATGGATCAACTTCATTCTTCTTAACTTTTTCATTAAGATTAATACAAAATTGAGCAAGAGCTGAACCAGATTTCTCTTTGTTAGCGTTTGCTTCGCCCTCAACCTGTACTTCAACCTCAGGCATGCGGTGTGAAATAAATTCAATAACATCAAGTCGTGATAAACCTTGATTTTTTAGAATATGCACCGACCAACTTTCATCTTCTGAAAATAAAGCAGCCAATACATCAGGCACTTCAATACTTTTTCTGCCTGCATTAGTTACTTGCTGAAAAGCTTTTGATAAAACACGCTCAACAGCTGCAGTTTGGAAAACTTCGCCAGAGTCATTCTCTTCAACAGTTTCTAAGTTTTTTGCAAAAAAATTATCTAAATCAGTTCTTACTTCTGCCATGTTTGCACCGCAACCCTCTAAAATGGTACGGCTTTCTTGATCGTAGGTAAGAGCTAACAAAATATGTTCGCTTGTTAGGTATTCGTGCTTTCTAGCACGCATTTCAAGTACAGCTTTTGCTAATACATTTTGCACTGCATGACTTAACATTCTTGCCTCATTATATATATTTTAACTAGGATTATATGGTTCAAATGTGCATAGAAGAGGGTAACCCGCATCTTTTGCACGCTTTAATGTTCTTTGTACTTTTACTTCCGCTATTTCAAAAGTGTAAATGCCAACTACAGCCTTTTGTGATTTATGCACTGTTAGCATTATACGTTCTGCATCTTCTATAGATTTTCTGAAAATTTCTACAAGAATAGCTACAACAAATTCCATAGTAGTATAGTCGTCATTATGAAGAATTACTTGATAGAGCGTTGGCTCTTTTAGCTCATCTTCATAAATTGATTCGTCTTTTTTTTCTTCTTTTTCTTGTGCCATATCTAAACCATTTGATAAATTATATGTTATTTAGCTTTTCTTTAGCGTATTTAATTATAAGAGGAAGGAAAATTATAGCTGAGAAAATCATAACAACTGAAGAGATTAAAATAGTTTCTTTTACGCCAAAATATTCACCACTTGTTCCTGCAAAAGTTGCACCAACAACACCTAAGCCCATAAATGTCATGCTATATATAGAAGAAACTTTCCCCCTGTACTTATCAGGAGTAACAAGCTGGATAAGTGTGTTTATTGATGACATTGAAATTGACGACCCACTTCCTAAAATTGCCAAAAACAACATTGTAAGCGGAACACTAGTTGAAAAAGCAAAACCAGTAATGCCAACAGCAAAGGCAAAACAAGCGTAAACTAACCATTTTAGCAAGGTTTTAGTAGAAGATCTTGAGGCATAAACTAAAGCAGATATAAATGAACCAACACCCATTGAACCCATTAATAAACCAAGTAGCCTACTATCGCCTTGCAAAATCTCAACTGAAACTACAGGTAGTAAAACACTTACAGGAAACATACACATAGTTCCAAAAGCTAAATAGCAAAGAGAATATCGAATTTCTTTTTGTTTAAAAGAAAAAGTAAAACCATCTTTTATCGAGTTTTTTTCGCCTTCAACTTTTGGTACTGGATACCCTATAACGCTAATTTTTGTTACAGAATATATCATCCATAAAATAGCAAATGCATTAGAAATATATAACCAACCCTCACCAATAATAGGCACTAAAGCACCACCAATAGCAGGACCAGCTAGCCTACCAAGATTAAATACTGACGAGTTTAAAGCAATAGAATTTTGTAAATCTTCACGCCCAACAATTTCAAACAAAAATGCACTACGTGCAGGCGATTCAACAGCCATTACCGTGCCAATAATAAGTGCGTTAACTAAAATATTCCAAACTTGTACAGTTTCTGTTAGTATAAGAATACCTTGCACAAACGATGCAAGCATAAAGCATGTCATTGTGCAATATAAGATATATTTTTTTGGGTACTTATCGGCAATAATGCCAGCAAGAGGTGACGCAATTAATGAGGGAAGAGTAGCACATAAAGATACAGTTCCAAGTAATAAACTTGATCCCGTAAGCCTATAAACCAACCAAGATGATGCTATGTTTTGCATCCAAAAACCAAAAGTAACAATTATTTGCCCTAGGAAAAAATGCAAATAATCTGGGTGAGATAATGCCCTTGTTAATCCTGTTGATTTGAATTTCATAAATTCCTCCGCTTCATACAATAAAATTATAATGATATTAATAAAAATCGCAAGCGTTTTTCTTACACATTCCTTATCTTTATTGTTGTAAAGCTATTTATATACATAGTAGGCAAAATTAAATAAAAAAATACAAGGAGGAAACCCTCCTTGTATTTTTGAAAAGTATAGTCGTGTTGTACGGCTTAACGTTTTGAATATTGGAAACGTGCACGAGCTGCTGCAAGACCGTATTTTTTACGTTCTTTCTTACGAGCATCGCGAGTTACGAAACCAGCTTTTTTGAGTACCGCACGTAAGCTTGGATCAGCTACTAATAAAGCACGTGTAATACCATGACGTACAGCTTCAGCTTGACCTGAAGTTCCGCCACCTTGTACGTTTACTTTAATGTCGTATGCATCAACTAATTTAGTTAGAACTAATGGTTGACGGATAATCATTTGTAAAGTTTTACGTGGGAAATAGTTTTCCATATCGCGGCCGTTAATTTCGATTTTGCCTGTACCAGAGTAAATACGTGTACGAGCAACTGCGGTTTTGCGTCTACCTGTGCCGTA
>CAYJFV010000015.1:8820-13376 GCA_964369275.1 uncultured Desulfovibrionaceae bacterium | reverse complement strand
TTTATACACAAGAAAGCATGCAAGAAGGTAATTATACAACAGGCATAGAAGAAAAAAATGGCGAAGTAGAATTTAAAAATGTAAGCTTTAAATACCCTGATGCCGAGGAATATACACTAAAAAATATATCTTTTACAGCTAAAAAAGGGGAAATAGTAGCCTTTATAGGTTCAACAGGTTGCGGAAAAAGTACGGCAATTAATCTTATTCCAAGATTTTATGATGTAAATGAGGGCGAAGTTTTAGTAAATGGAAGAAATGTAAAAGACTATTCTAAGAAAGCGTTAAATAGCCTTATTGGCTATGTTTCGCAAAAATCTATTCTTTTTACGGGAACGGTAAAATCTAACGTGCTTTTTGGCGATAATGCAGGAAGAATTGAAAATAATAATGCTTTATCTGCTTCAATTGAAACTGCTCAAGCTAGTGAATTTGTAAATAATTTAGAAAATCAGCACGAAGCATTTATTGCTCAGGGCGGGCAAAATTTATCAGGCGGGCAAAAGCAACGCCTATCTATTGCAAGGGCAGTGCATAGACAACCAGAAATTTTTATTTTCGATGATTCCTTTAGTGCCTTAGATTACAAAACAGATAAACAATTGCGAAAAGCCCTGCATACCGACTTTGAAAATTCAACCAGACTTATAGTCGGGCAAAGAATAAGCACTATAAAAGATGCCAATAAAATAATTGTTCTTGAAGATGGTAAAATTGTAGGTATTGGAAGCCATAAAGAATTATTGCAAGCATGCGAAGTGTATAAGCAAATTGCACTCTCTCAACTTTCAAAAGAGGAGTTGCAACATGCGTAAAGATAATTATGAACTAGGCTCACATAAGCGTAATAAAATAACTATAGCAGGTCCAGGCAAAAAAGTTGGTGGCGAAAAAGCAAAAGATTTTAAAAGTGCCATAAAAAGAATACTTTTATATGCACAAAATCAAAAAAAATATATCTATATTGCTATGTTCTGTGAATTACTCGGGGCTGTTTTATTAGTTGTTGCACCTGATAAACTTAAAGATTTAACAAATGAAATATCTTTAGGAATTAAACTTAGCTTAGAAAATGCCGGGCTTGGAATAAATATGCAAGCCGTTTTTGCTATTGGCTTTGCACTTATTCTAATTTATGCACTAAGTTATATTTTATCAGCCGTGCAGGGTGTTATTTTAGCCACAGCAATGCAAAATATCTCTAAAAATTTAAGAATGGATTTAATTCAGAAAATCAATTACTTGCCAATAAGTTATTTTTCTAAAACCTCAAAAGGCGATGTATTATCACGAATTACTAATGATGTGGATACTATAGGGCAATCATTATCGCAATCAGTTGGAATGATAATTTCAGCTATTATTCTTATGAGTGGCTCTTTAATAATGATGTGTATAACTAATATTATTATGACAATTACTGCCTTATCGTCAACTTTATTTGGTTTTATTTTGCTTTCATTTATTATGAAAAATTCGCAAAAATATTATAAAAATCAGCAAAAAAAATTAGGTGAAATTAATGGGCATATTGAAGAAATGTTCACAGGGTTTACCGTTGTAAAAGCCTATAATGGCGAAGAAAAAGCTAAAGAAGTGTTCAACTCAATTAATGAAGAACTAAAAAATAGCGTATTTAAATCGCATGCAATGACGGGTTTTATGATGCCTATGATGATGTTTATTGGCAACTGTGGCTATGTGTGCGTATGTGTTGCTGGGGCATTTCTTGCAATAAAAGGCAGTATTAGCTTTGGTGTAATTGTGGCTTTTATAGTGTATATAAGGCTATTTACTCAGCCCTTGGGGCAAGTTGCACAGTCAATGCAAGGTTTGCAATCTGGTGCGGCGGCGGCTGAAAGAGTTTTTGAATTTTTAGATGAACCTAATATGCCAGATGAAGAAAATATATTAGTCGAAAGCCATAAAAACTATAAATTAAGTAAAGTTCAAGGCGAAGTAGAATTTTTAAATGTTCAATTTGCTTATGATGAAAAATCAATAGTTTTGAATAATTTTAGTGCAATTGCAAAAGCTGGGCAAAAAGTTGCAATTGTTGGGGCAACAGGGGCTGGCAAAACTACTGTAGTGAACCTACTTATGCGTTTTTATGAAATGCAAGGTGGCGATATTTTAATAGATGGTGTATCAATAAAAGATATTAGTCGCAAAGAATTGCATGCTCAATTTAGCATGGTTTTACAAGATGCATGGCTTTTTGAAGGCTCAGTAAAAGAAAATCTTATATATTCTACAACAAATGTAAGCGAGAAAGAGCTAGAAAATGCAATTGAAGCTGTAGGCTTGCACCACTTTATTAAAACTCTTGAATATGGGTATGATACTGTTTTAAATGATAAAGTAGAATTATCAGAAGGGCAAAAGCAACAAATAACTATAGCAAGGGCAATTATAGCTAATAAACCAATGCTTATATTAGATGAGGCCACTTCTTCAATTGATACACGAACTGAACTTCAAATTCAAAGTGCAATGGATACGCTAATGCAAAACAGAACGTCTTTTGTTATAGCACATAGGCTTTCTACAATAAAAAATGCAGACTTAATTTTAGTTATGCAAAATGGTAATGTAGTTGAAAGTGGCACACATAAAAAGCTTTTAGGCAAAAATTCCTACTATGCCGAATTGTATAATTCTCAATTTGAAGCATAAAAAGGCTATAATAATTTTGCATATTGTTTTTTTAGCTTCTAGTGTGCTAATTTGTTGCTTAGTCAATGAATTTATAAGTCAACTTGGCCTGAAATTCTTGTTACAAAAATAATTATTCATAATATTATATGTTTATTGAAAGTCGACAATATAATGTTCTAAATTAGGTTGACATATTATTTTCATTGATTTATTAATGGACAATAATATATCAGTGCATTTTTGCATTGTAGCAAAACGTAATTGCTTTTACAGATTTTTTGAAAGCAGAACTTAGGTTTTTTGGTTTTACATGGTTTTTAAAAATTTTAAATTTATATTTATTTTTTCTTTCATTTTTTTGTTTTTTTCACTTGAACTAGCAAATGCGGTTGAGCATGCTAATGTAGAAAATACTCAACAAAGTTATATTGAAAAGCCAAGTTTTGATTCACTTGGTACGTACGCTAAGCAAGAAGAGAGTGTGGTAGTTAGGGATAATAGAAATACATCACACTTGTTAGATAATGTTAGCTTGGTTGCACGAAACCATAAAAAAAACCCTGTTATTACTGTTGGCTACCATAATGGTACTGGTATGATGCGTGACGATGCCTCTTACAATGCAAAAGGCTATGGTTATGACTTGTTAGTAAAGCTTGGGCAACAAGCAGGTGTTGACTTTGAATTTGTTGAAGTTGATGGGCTTTTGGAAGATGCTGTAAGGAATGGCATTGTTGATATTGGCGGCTTATACACTGTTACAAAAAGCAGAGAAGAACTTGTAAGCTTTGGGCGTATTCCATTAGGTAATGTTCAACATGCCCTTACCGTAAAAGGCGTTGATACTAAATATTTTTATGACGACCCAGAAGTAATTAATGGAAAAACAGTAGCTACATATAGAAGTAACCCAGGCATACAAGAGCTAAATGCGTATTTAAAAACAAATAATATCTCCGTAGAATATATCTACGCAAATAAAAGCGACTTTTCTCAAATTGAGGCAGATTATTATTTAATACCTTCCACAGTTTCGGTTGCTGGTGAGCATAGTTCTGTTTTAACATTAGCCATGAAGCAAACTTTTTTATTTGCGAAAAAAGGAAATGAGGATTTACTAAATTTTTTAGATAATGAATTTTATAAACTATTTACTATTAATGCAAGTCTATACGATGATTTAAATAGAAAATATTCAATTCTTGGCAAACAATATAGAAATAGAGATTTAACCCGCGAAGAAGCGGCAAGACTTCAGGGCAAAACCTTTACTGTGGGCTATATTGATGCCCATGAACCCTACCAATCAAAAGATATGTATGGTAACCCGCAAGGTATAAGCATTGAGGTTATGAATGAACTTTCTGCAAGGTATAATTTTAATGTAGAATATGTTCCTTATAATCTTGATAATAGCTGGAGTGATTATGAAAAGCTAGATATACTAGTTTCACTATCAGGTGAAAGAAACCATGTACTTAGATTTTTTGAACCAACTGATCCTTACTATCAAGTAGGATTAAACCTTATAATACAAAAAGATTTGTTCAAAGACTTCAGCACAGAAACTTGGGATTTAGATTTACCCCAAAACGCTAGAGTTGGTACTTTGCACTATATAGCCTTTAGATATTCAGAATTTTTTGAAAGAAATCCTAGTGCTAAAGTAGTACATTTTACACAAACTAGTGATATGCTAAAGGCTTTTGAAAACAATGAACTAGACGCAATTATTGCTACTTCAATAGGTAGTAACTCTGTAGCTGCTACTGTAAGAAATGATCAACAGCAAAGCCCTCTTCCATTTACTCTTGACTTTGATTTACAAATTTCAAAAAAAATAAGTAAAGAGTATTTACCTATTTTTAATATAATAATCAATTCTATGCCCAATTCTA
>CAYJFV010000015.1:0-8810 GCA_964369275.1 uncultured Desulfovibrionaceae bacterium | reverse complement strand
ACTTGGCAAAGATGAAATTACTCCGCTTATGTCATTATCAAAATTTACCTCCGAGGTAGATACTATTCTTGCAAATGCAGGGCTTTGTGAATATGACATGATAATGTATGATATTGATTATTTTAGAATGATTAATAATTATTATGGCACACACAAAGGCACAGAAGTAATTCAAGCTATGGCTAATGCTTTGCTAGATGCCTATAAAGATATGAATGCTCTTATAACAAGGCGTGTAGCTGAACAGTTTTTAGTGTTTATTCCAAGAGGGAAGGGCAGGGAAATACAAGATGTATTAAATGCTTTTCTTATTCCACAAATAAAAAGTGTTGTAGGTGAATCTTATTCATTAAAAATGTCTGTTGGGTATTGCTGTAATCAGGAAGCAGACGAGAAAATGAATACTTTGCTAGATAATGCTAACACCGCACACCTCAAAGCTAAAAAAATGCATAAAACTTCTATTGAAGAGTTTACTAGCCAAATGCGTGAAGAATCGCAGGTTATGCTTGATGTTATTTATAGAATGGAACATGCACTAAAAAATAATGAATTTATTGTTCATTACCAACCTAAAATTGGTTTTGAAAACCTAAATATTATAGGTGCTGAAGCTTTAATTAGATGGATTCCACCAATAGGTAATGTTGTGTACCCAGGCGATTTTATACCTGTTATGGAGAAAAATGGCTTTATATCGCAACTAGAAATGAATGTTTTTGAACAAGTATGTTCTTTCTTAGAAAAAAGTGACGAAGGGCTTGTAATACCAAAAATTGCAGTAAATATTTCGCCTATAACCTTGTCAAACACGCAATATATAAAACAAATGATGGAATATTTAAAACAATATAAAGTACATTCATCAAAAATTGAAATTGAAATAACAGAATCAGCTATTGGTGATTTTGAAGACACTTTACCGCTAATTATTAAAGTTTTGCATAAAATCGGTTTTAGTGTTGCAATGGATGATTTTGGTGCAGGGAACTCTTCATTAAATAGACTTAGTATTATCGAAGTTGATGTACTAAAACTTGATAAAGTTTTTATTGACTACCACGACGATGCACCACGCGGGTATCTAGTTGTTCAGCAAGTAATTGAGCTTGCAAAACAATTAGGCATGAAAGTTGTTGCCGAAGGTATTGAAACTATAGAACAAGCAAAATGGTTAAAGCAAATTCAATGTGATATCGCCCAAGGCTATTACTTTGAAAAAGTATTATCAGAAGAAAATTTTATGCAACTATTGCATGATGGGAAAACATATCCTTTAGATTAACCAATCTTAGGTATTGTTTGAACTTAGAAGAGGGGAGCTTATGAGTTCACTAGATAACCGATTTACAAATGCACTTCTAAATTTTGCCGTGCAAGGTATAGAACAGGTAATAAATTTAGGTGTTAATATAAACCAAGCTTTTAACAAAGGCATGACTCCTCTTATGCTTGCTGCAAGCAATAATAAAGCAGATATTGTAAAATTACTTGTGAAAAATAATGCCGATTTAGAATTACAAGACGATGAACATAAAACAGCTCTTTTACATGCCGCACAAAAAGGGCATGAGGAAATAGTAAAAATTCTTGTAGATTTTGGTTCTAATATTGAAGTAAAGGGTAGCGATAATAAAAACGCTTTAATGCTTGCAATCGAAAACCATGCAACTTCTGCGGTAGAAGCCTTACTAAATGCTGGGGCGAATATTGAAGCAAGAGATGCCGATAGTAGAAGCCCATTAAACATTGCTGCCTCTAAAGGCTCAAAGCAGTCAATACGTTTCTTGCTTGATAAGAAAGCCAATGTTGAATCAAAAGATATAAACAGTAGAACTCCACTTATTCAAGCCTGTGCCTCTGGTCATATTGAAAGTATAGCCATGCTTATTAAAGCTGGGGCTGATGTTGAAGCAAAAGACTCTAAAAACATGACTTCGCTTATGCTTGCTGCAACTAAAGGGCAAAAAGATGTTATTAAAGCATTATTAGAAAATGGTGCAGATTTAAAAGCGGCAGACGATGAGGGTAAAACCCCATTTATGCATGCAGCTGCAAGCGGGCAACTTGAAGCTATAAAAATGTTTCTTGCCCTTGGTGAAAAAATATATTCTAAAGATGAAAATGGTAAAACGCCACTTATGTATGCCGCTGAAAATGGGCATATTGATGTTTTAGACTTCTTGCTTGCAAAAGGGGCAAATATTGATGAAATAGATGATAATGGGCAAACAGCTCTTTATCATGTGTGTGAAAATGGGCATGTGGAAGGGCTTAAGTTTCTTTTGCATAAAGGGGCTAATATAGAGCATAAAGATTATAACAGCTCAACTCCACTTCTTTGTGCCTGTAATAAAGGCGATGTTAGTATAGTGAATACTTTACTACGTTCTAATGCTAAACTTGAAGTGCGAGATATGAGTGGAAGAACGCCACTTATGCTTGCCGCCTCTAAAGGGCATGATGATATTGCAAAGGCTTTATTAAGTGCTGGGGCTGATATTAATGCAAGGGATAATACTCATAATACCGCATTAATGCTTGCAACGCGTGCAAAATATTATCAAATGATTTCTATTTTAACAAGTTATGGTGCTGATTTAAATGCTTCAACAAAAGATGGTACAAACCCACTTCTTACAGCAATTATCAGTGGCGATGAAGAGGCTGTACAAACTCTTATAGCAAGCGGTGCAGATTTTCAAGCAAAAGATGTTAATGCTAGAACTCCGCTTATGCTTGCATTAACAGCCAAAAAAATTAACATTGCAAAAATATTAATTGAAGCTGGGGCAAATATTGAAGAAAAAGGCACAAATGGTGCAACGGCTCTTATTCAATGTGCTACACTTGGCTATGTAGAGGGAATAAGTCTACTGCTAAATAGTGGGGCAAATATTGAAGCAAAAGATAGTATGGGTTCTAGTTCTCTTTACCATGCAACCGCCTTTTCTCATCACGATGCTGTAAATTTACTTATTGCACGCGGGGCTAATGTTAATTCGCAAGATAAAAATGGCAGAACGCCTTTAATGGCGGCTTCTATTCAAAGGTCAACAGAATCTTTACTATTGTTACTTGACGCTGGGGCAGATACTGAAATATACGATAATAAAAAAACGAATGCTATAATGTATGCCGCAATTAAAGGCGAGGCAGAAGCAATACGTATTTTACTAGAAAGAAGCCCAAATAAAGATAGTTTAGCACATAATGTTATAACTCCACTGCACTATGCCGCACTAGGAAATGATACTGAAACAATTAAAATTTTGCTAGCAAGTGGTGCAAATGTTAACGCCTTAGACCATAATAATAGAACACCACTAATTTATGCAGTTCGTAAACAACACATAAGGGTAACTCATTTACTTATACAAAGTGGGGCAGATTTAGATATTATAGATGATACTATAGGTACAGCCCTCATGCGTTTAGCCGCTAAGGCAGATGTTGAATTGATGGATATTTTGCTTGAAGCTGGGGCAAACCCTAATGTTTCAAACCACAAAGGAGTAACAGCGTTAATGTTTGCAGCTGAACGCGGAAACCTAGACGGTATTCAGTTACTTCTAAAAAAAGATGCAGAGATTAATGCAACAGATACACTAAAACAAACAGCTTTAATGCATGCTGTTATAAAGTCAAACGCTGCTGCAGTAAAATATTTACTAAGTCATGGTGCTAACCCAGAAATGGTAGATATGCAAGGAAATACAGCTTTGCAGTACGCTATTAATCAAGATAATAAACATATAATTGAAATACTAACTTTCTTTGTAGAGCAAGGAAGAGTTCCAAAAAGATTTGAAGTTCCACACCCGCGAATTTTAAAAACACTTGAAAAAGCATTCAAAAGGTCAAAAAGAAAAGACCAAATGACTCTTACCCGAAGAAAGCTAGAAGGTAAAGTTGAAATACGTGAAATAGATGAAGAAGAAAATAAGCCTTTCTTTGGGGTATCGCCAATTAAAAATCTTTTATCTTCTGTAAGTTCATTTTTTGATAAACATATTCCTAAAGTTGAGATTAAAACAAATAATAAAAAATCACCAACTATTAATGTTGAATTAAGTGGAACGCCACAAACTAAAGCAAGTCTAAACGCAACTAGCAATAAGCCAGAAAATATAGAAGTTGTAAAAAAATCAGTACAAGCAAGTGTAAGGCTTGAAGAACCGAAATCAACTATCAATATCTCACTTGAAGAGCCTAAAAGTGAAAAAAAATCGGTAGTAGAAATAAAAAATCCAATTTATGAACTTATTGCAGCATATTTCGGGAAAACTTTTGTAAAAAATGCATATTTAGCACCAAATATTGCAGATAAAAAAATAAAAAATGCTATTAAAGGAATGACTTGCTCTAACCCTAGTGAAAAAGATATACATTGCCTACTTGATAAATCTCTTTTTGGTTCTGCCGATGCAGGTATTTTGCTAACTAATTATTCACTGTGCTACAGAGAAAAGCTAAAAAAACCTTTTGAAGTGAAGTATTCAGATATTAAATTAATAGAATACAGGGAAAACTTAAGCTATAGCGACCCTATAGAAGTAGTGATTATGGAAACAAAAAGCGGAACATTAATGATTAAAAATATGGCAGAACTTGACGTAAAAAACTTCGCAAATTTAATGCAAGAACTAGTTAAAGAAGCATAAAAATATTCTAGTTTTTTACTTTCCAGCATAGCTTGTTGTTTTCAAAACTTACTTCTAATATATTGTTATCATACATATAGCTTAAGTAAGAACGAATACTGCTACCTACTAAGGCATGCTGAATAAAAGTCATATTTAAATTATAGGTATCAAATACGTTTTTTAAAATATCATCAAAAGCTATGAAATTCGAGCAGGTTTTTTTTAGAAAATCAATAATTTCATGGGTTTTATCTTTATTAATTTGTATGAGTTCATCAATATTATTACTTGCCTTTGCATGTGAAGGAATAAATAGTTTTGCTGTAAGTGTGCTTATTTTATCTAAACTTACAAGGTAGTTAGCTACATCATACACAAAGGGAATATGGTATTTTTCCAAAATGGCTTGGCTAGATAGACTATCAGCTAAAAACCAGATATCATCGTCGGTTTTAATAGCAAGCATTGCAAAGGCATGCCCGTCAATACGCAGTGTTTCTAAGCCCGCTGGCAAGAGGGCAGTAGTTAGTTCTTCTGCAATACTTTCTTTGGCTTGCAAAGCTTTATGCCTTAATTCTTTACACGGGTAGCCACCGTATAAAAAAGCAGGCTCTAAAATAGGGTTATTCGTAAAATCTTTTTCAATTGCTGGCGTGTATATTTTGCAATTTGTTTTTTGCTGTAAGTAAGCATTGCCGCCTACATGGTCGGAATGCGAATGGGTGTTAATTATTATTTTTAAATTCCACCCATTCGCTTCAATTTGCTTTAACACTTTTGAAGCGGCACTTTTATCATTACCACTATCAATTAGGCATACATCAGTTTCATTAATCTTATATAGCCCTATTTTTGCAGGGCAATCAATATAATAGGTTTTTTCGCCTACTTTAATAAACTCATACATCTGTTACTAGCCTTTCAAAAGTGTGTATCAAAATTACTTATTATAGCTTTTAATAAGTGCTTGTGTGCCTAATTCACCGTCGCCACTATTTTCAAGCTGTACATACATATCATAAATACTTTGTAGGCTTGGAAGATTGATGTTTGCATTCTTCGCCTCTTCTAAAGCAATTCGCATGTCTTTTACAAAGTGCTTAATAAAAAAGCCTGGGGCATAGTCTTCGTCAACCATTTTAGGGCCATTGTTGCTAACTTGCCAGCTTCCTGCTGCACCTGAATGTATGGTTTTAATCATTGTGTGCGGATCTAAGCCCATAGCTTTTGTGTACGCAATAGCCTCGCAAATACCAATAGTATTTGCTGCAACTACAATTTGATTAGCCATTTTTACATGCTGCCCTGCACCAGCAATGCCTTCATATACTATGTTTTTGCCCATAGCTTCAAAAGCAGGTAAACAAGCTTTATACGCCTCTTCATCGCCGCCAACCATAATAGCTAAAGAGGCATTTTTTGCCCCAATATCACCACCAGAAACAGGAGCATCAAGAGCTTTCAGCCCTTTTTGCTTGGCCTTTGTATAAATTTCTTTCGCAAGTTGTGGGCTAGTAGTAGTCATATCAATAATATATGTACCCTTGTTGGCTTTTTCAATAATACCATTTTCGCCAAAGTATACCTCTTCAACATCTTTTGGAAAACCAATAATACTTATGATAATATCCTTGTCTTTTACGCAATCTTCAATAGATTCACAAACAATAGCACCATCTTCTTCTAAAGCTAAAGCTTTCTCTTTAGTGCGATTATACACACTTAAACTAAATCCTGCCTTAATTAAATTACGCACCATCGATGCACCCATAACACCAGTTCCAATAAATCCAATATTTTTCATAGCATTTCTTCTTTTTATAGGTTTATAATGTTTAGAAAGAAGTGTAAATAATGTATAATAACATGTCAATATATTGCTTATTTCAATTTTAGTTTTTTCTCTCCGAGGGCTAAAGGAACTAAGTCCCTTTAGAATCCCTAATGCAAAAATAATAAAAGCTGTTTTTTAACGAACTGCGTTCGTAAAAACAGCTTTTATTATTTTTGGAAAGTAGCATAAAATTAAATTATTAAATACATTTTCGTGACTAAGGTGATTAGTGGAAGTGGACTTGTAAATGGTAGGTGCTTTAATGCATAGAAAGTGCTTCGCTTGCTACGCAGAGCGAAAAATACTTGTAAAGAAACCTCCTAATTTTCTCACTTGTGTAACAAGTGCTGAAAGTGTTACATTAGAGCAACTTACCATTTTCTAGTCCACTTCTATTATTCGCCTTAGCCACGAAAATATAAGTAGAAAGTAATTTATGTATTTATGTAAAGGAAAACAAAAGAGCTTTACTCTTTTAACTGTCAAGTATGCGGTACGCATAAAAATCTTTAGCGAACGAACAAGAACGACGCTTCTTGTGAAGTGAGGATTTTGCGTACGAAGTATCCAAAATCTTTATAATTAAAGTCGTGGGTTCTTAGGGACTTGACCGTCCCTAAGCCCTCGGAGAGAAAAAAAGAAAAAAGAAAAAAGAAAAAAGAAAAAAGAAAAAAGAAAAAGAAAAATGATATAATGTATAAAAATATGCTTTTGCTTGAAAATTTCTTGTGTTTCCTTGTAAAATATGCAATTATCCACGAGATTTTATTTTCTTGAGGTTGATATGGAAATTGTAATTAAATCATTTAGTGAGTTGACTAATATTGAAATTTATAAATTGTTGCAATTACGTGTAGAGGTTTTTGTAGTTGAGCAAAATTGCCCATATCAAGATATTGATGATGAGGATCAAGAAGCTATGCACATTCTTTTGAAAGAGGGCGATAAGATACTTGCTTGTTCGCGTGTATACCAAAAAGAAAAGGGTAGTGATGATGTAATTAAGCTTGGGCGTGTAGTTTCGGCAACGCGTGGTTTAGGGCATGGTTATGAAGCTGTGAAGCATGGTATTTTAGCTGCAAAGCAATTTTTTAAGTGCAAATCAATTTATATTCATTCGCAATGCCAAGCCCAAGGGTTTTATGAAAAATTTGGCTTTGTTGCTTATGGTGAAGTATTTATGGAAGATTTTATTCCGCATGTAAAAATGAGTTTAGAGATTAAGCCTTAGTTAGTTTATAATTTTATTTTACACTTGTAATATTTATAAAAACAATTTTATTCAAAGTTACTTAAATTTTCATTTTTTCTTCTTCTTATTATTTATATTTCACATTATGTAAAAACGTACAATTTGTTATAATTTGAATTGCTTATGTTGTTGACATTATAATTTAGAGCTTTATAATTTTTATTATTAAAGGTCTATTATCTTTTTTTACGTGCTAATTTCTGCATGTTTTATATTAGCATTTTTTGTTAATATTGTTTGAAGTGTGTTGTATGTAAACATGAATTTAGAAATGTTTTTCTACAAGGTTTAGTTATGATTACGCTTAGTTTAAGTTCTCCATTAAATAACGAGCAACAAGTTATTCGAGTAAATAGTGAAGTTGTTTCACTTGATTTGGGTTTTGATTCTACAGAAACTTTATTTGAAAAAGTAGGGGATAGTTTTCTTATCAGCTTTGAAAATGGTGGTTCAATTCTTCTTGAAGGTTTTTACTCTGTTTATACAGCTGATTTCATGCCAAATTTTATTTTTGGAAATTTTATAATTAGTGGTGAAGATTTCTTTACGGCTTTTGATGCTAACCTTATGCCCGCAGCAGCTCAAGTAAGTGCTAGTAATAGTATGGCAACAGAAGGGGCTGATGTATCAAACCTTGGTTCTGACTTATCTAATTTAGATATAGATAATAATCAATTTGTAAATGCTATTGATGGTGATGCTGGCGATGCGGCTCAATATTTAGTAGATGGGCAATATGTACAATTAGATTATGTTGGGCAACAAGCAAATAATATTGCTAATAATAGTCTTGGCGAGGGCAATGAAAGTGGTGCAACTACTGCTCCTGAAATATCTAGCCCCGTACTACCAACTGACTCATTACCAGTAGTAACTCTTCCTACTGATACGCCTGATATTTCTCCAGCACCGCCTGTTCTTATTCCAGATGTGGTAAACCCAACACCACCTCCAGTTGAACCTCCAACTGTGAACCCTCCGCCTGTAGAACCTCCACCGGTAACACCCCCTATCGTTACGCCTCCACCTGTGGAACCTCCGCCAGTAACACCACCTATAGTTACTCCCCCACCTGTGG
>CAYJFV010000014.1:8963-13428 GCA_964369275.1 uncultured Desulfovibrionaceae bacterium | reverse complement strand
CTATGAAAAGGAAAACAAAATTACGAAGTAATTTTGTTGACGTGGGTTCTTAGGGACTTGACCGTCCCTAAGCCGTCGGAGACAAAAAAGGAAAAAAATAAAAGACTAAGCTTCACAACCAATAGGAATAACTTTACACTAAACGAAAAACTTTCTTTGCATTTTCGCCGCACTGAGTCCAAAGTTCTGCTAAATCTTCTTCTCTATGCTCTGCTATAACTTTAGCGGAGATTGCTGTAAGGCAAGGTTCATTACGTTCACCACGCCAGCCTTGTGGCGATAAAAAAGGGCAATCCGTTTCAACAAGTAATTTATCTTTAGGAATATATTTTAAATCTGCCCTTGCTTCTTTATTTGCAGGGTAAGTAATTGCACCTGAAACAGAAATGTACCACCCCCGTGAAATTATTGCGTCAATATGTTCTTTATTGCTACAAAAGCAATGCCAAACAAGCGGATAGTTTTGAAAATTCATATCATCAAGCACTTGAATTGTTTCGTAAAACGCCTCGCGTGAGTGAATTACTACAGGTAAATTAAGTTCACGGGCTAGCTCAAGTTGTTTTCTAAAAGCGTTTTCTTGCTCATCTTTTGGCACTTCGCTTTTAAAATAATCTAAACCAGTTTCACCAACTGCTTTAAATCTATTATCATTTTGAATAATAGATTTTAGTTCTGCTATTGTATCAGCGGTAAATCTTTTATTAATATCGTTTGGGTGAATAGCTATTGTGAAAAATACATTAGGGTATTTATCGAACAAGTGCCTTGTATCATAATAACTTTGAGGTGAAAGAAAAATTTGACCAATATGAGCAATTCCTGTTTCTTCAGCTCTTTGCATAATAGGGTCTAAATCTTCAAGCATACCAGAATATACTAAATGGGCATGGCTATCGCAGCCCGTTTTAGGTAAATTCAAACTAATTGTATCGGGAAAAACTTGTGGCATAATAATAACTTTCTAAACTTTTAACTTTATTTCCAACGTCTATGCATCCAAAACCATTGTTCAGGACAATTTGTAACCATTTCTTCAACCGCTTGTGTATAAAATTCAGCAATTTCTTCTACATTGCCCTCACGGCTAGTTGATTTTAGCTGAGTTGTATCTAGTGGTTCAAGCACGTGAAAAGTATATACATTAGATTTTTTCTTGTCGCGTTCTAAAAATACAGGAAAAACCATAGCCCCACCACGTAAAGCAAGTAAAGCTGGCCCCATAGTAACCGAGGCTTTTCTTCCTAAGAAATTTAGACGAAGAGCTTCATGTGCATCGGAGTGATGATCTACTAAAAAAGCAACCACGCCTTTTTCTTTTAAGGCTCTAATAACATTAAAAGTTACACGTCTATGCCCTATCATCTGGCAGCCATTTGCTTCGCGGCAACTTGCAATAAAGGCATGCGAAGCCTTATTTGTGTATTGTCTTACAACAATCATACGTTTTCTATCTTCGGGGAAGACTTCTCCCATGAAGTAGGCAAGCAATTCCCAAGCTCCAAAATGAGCTGTAGCTGCAACAATTGCTTTTTCGCATTCCATGAAACGCCTAAACAATTCGGGCTGTGCTATATTGATAACAATTTTTGAAGAATTTTTTGCTACAACTTTTGCTAAGTTTACTTCAAGAAATGCCCTTGCTGTATGCTCGAAGGAACGCCTTGCTATTTTTCTTGCTCTTTCACGGCTTACGTTAAAAGAATCTCTTATACTTCTAACAGCTAGTCTACGCCTACTTTTTAGGCAGTGCCACATAATAAAACCTAGAAATTTACCAAAATATTTTGCAAAACCAAAGCCTAGCAAGCCAAAAAAATTACTTGCTTTTTCCATAATCAGAAATTGCAATTTTTCATTTGTAGTAAAATTTTGTGTTCTATCCATTAATATCACCTTTTTTAGTTGAGATATTGTCTAGTATATTTTGCAGTTTTGCTTTTTCTTCTTGTAAAACTTCGGTTGTAAATTTTTCAGAATTAATTTTATATGGTTTTTCAAAGATAATACGTACTTTTGAGAATGGAAGAGGTAGCTGAAACTTATCCCACGAATTAAATGTATAGGCATTTGCAATAACAATTCTTAGTGGAACAATATACGCATTTGCATGGTATGCCAAAAATAGCGAACCATCTTTTACTTCATGGCGTGGCCCTAGTGGACCATCAATTGTAACTACACAGCCGTGCATGTCATTCTCTTGCTTCATCATTTTTACAGCATTTAAAAGAGCATTCATGCCCTGACGAGTGCTTGAACCACGAACAGTACGTAAACCTAAAAGTTCTAGAACTCTTGCAAGTAAACCGCCGTCTTTACTTGGGCTAACAACAGTAACTAAATCAAGGTCACGTTTAACTTTCATTAGTGGGAAAAGCTCGTCATGCCATAAACAAAACACTAATTTTTCGCCATTATTTTTAAGCACTTCAAAATGTTCTCTACCCTCTTCTGTATACCTTAACGTTGCTGTTAGTAAACAATAAAAATAATAGACAGGGTAAGCCATAAAAGAAAAATTAATCTTTTTTAGCCTAAATTTTCTAAACGAAATTTTCTTCATCATATATATACTTCATGGGTTTTAGACATTATAAAATAAAAAATAAAGCAAGCACTAGTTTTTTATAATGCAAAACATACCTTTAATTTGAAATTATTTTCAGCCATATTTTTCAACTATTTGTAAAGATAATGGAAAATTTGTGACTTGACTCAAAAGATTATACGTTACATACTCACAAAATGCAATATCTAATATAGAGAAAGGATAATTAATGGAAACACGATTAAATAAGTTTATTGCCAATGCAGGAATTTGCTCTCGTCGCGATGCAGACGAACTTATCATGCAAGGAAGAGTAAAAATAAACGGAGTTTTAGCAACTCAAGGCATGAAAGTTCTAGAAAACGACACCGTTACTGTTGATGATAAAATTGTTGGCGATGAATTAATAAAAAAAATATATCTTGTTTTGCATAAACCAATTCAAGTTCTTTCCACAGTTAGCGACCCTGAGGGGCGAACTACTGTTTTAGATATTCTACCAAAAAAATATCATAATTTTAGACTATACCCTGTAGGTAGACTGGATTTCTTTTCAGAAGGGCTTGTTTTTCTTACGAATGATGGGGAACTTACCCACACTTTAATGCACCCACGCCATAACTTAGCAAGAGTTTATCGCGTGCGTGTAAGAAAGAATAACCCAAAAAACATTGATACTTTATTACAATATATGGAAGATGGCATGACTTTAGCCGATGGCACTGAACTTGCCCCAATTCGCACTGAAATTTTCAGTGAAAGAAATACTACGCCTGTAGAATATGATTTAGAACTTACACTATTTCAAGGCATAAACAGACAAATTCGCCGTATGTGTGAAGACTTAGACCTAACCGTATTAAGACTTATGCGAATTTCGCACGGGCCACTACATTTAGGCGACTTACAAAAAGGCGAATGCCGTGAATTAACTCCAAACGAGCTTAATAGAATGAAAATGTTAGAAAATAAAAAGTAGGTAATTTCTATAAAATTTCTTTTCTAAAATCTTCAATACCAAAAATATTTTGTATATTTACAATGGCTTTATCTCTATCGCGATAGGTTTTTAAATAATCTAGTGGGGTATGGTTTAGCTTACGCACAAGTGACTTTGTCATACGATCAAAAGCTTCTTTACTTTCTTCGGACATATCTGCAAATTCAGGCATTTTTTTAAGTGTACGCTCTAATTCTTGCCTGATTAATGCTTCGGTTTGGTTATTTAAAGCAATAATTGTGGGTTGTGTATGTAAAGAATACAGCCAATGCTGAAAATTACCTGTTTCTTCTTGCACAATTTCCCATGCTTTCGTGGCTTCTGTGCGACGAAAAGCCATGTTTTCTTCAACAACTTCTTTTAAATCATCAATATCATAAAGGTATACGTTATCAAGATTATTCACATCTGGGTCAATATCGCGTGGCATAGCAATATCAATAAAGAACATTGCTTTATTTTTACGAATTTTTAATATTGGTTTGATATCTGCAGCACATAAAATTGTATTTTGAGCCCCAGTTGAAGAAATGATTATATCAGCCTTAGCTAAATATTCGTGCATATCATTAAACGCTACTGGTATTCCATCAACTTTTTCAGCAAGTTCCTCAGCATTAGCAAAAGTTCTATTTGCAACATACATTTCACGCACGCCCGATTGCTTCAAATGCAAGGCGGCAAGTTCTGCCATTTCGCCTGCACCAATAATTAGTGCAGTATGCTCTTCAAGTGAATTAAATATACGTTTTGCAAGCTCTACCGCTGCATAAGATATTGAAACTGCTGAACTTGCTAAAGCCGTTTCTGTTCTAACACGCTTAGCAACAGAAAAAGATTTATGCAATAAACGCGTGCTTACAGCACCTGTACTTTTTGCATCTGAACACTTTTTATATGCTTGTTTTAATTGC
>CAYJFV010000014.1:0-8953 GCA_964369275.1 uncultured Desulfovibrionaceae bacterium | reverse complement strand
CTAAAATTTGTGGCTCGCCAAGAACTAGCGAATCAAGGCTTGAAGCAACTGCAAATAAATGCTTAATTGCTTCTTCATTAATATATGCAAATATATGAGATTTCAACGTTTCTACATTTTCATTTTTAACGCTTGCCCAACGCTCAATAAGAGCTTCTTTAGCTTTTTCAACATCGTCAAGATTATCGGTTTCGATAATTGCTATCATTTCTACTCTATTACAGGTAGAAAGCATAAATAGCTCTGAACAAATATCAGTAAAATGGTTCTTAAAAGCTTGAGCTTCAGGTTCACAAAGCTGTTCTAAAGAGAATTTTTCACGAATTTCAACATGAGCAGTATTGTGGTTCATTCCTGCAAGGATTATATGTTTTTCAGTAATCATACTAGGTCTTTAATTAGGTTTATAGTTTTGTTAGAATTGGTGATGCGTTTCAAAAAGTGTATTGACAGCTAAAAGCGAAAATAAAGAAAGCAAACTTAATAAAATTATCAGCATAGCAGGCTTTCTACCCTTCATGCTTAGCCCTACTCTCATGTGAAATAAAAAGGCGTATCCAGCCCATATTAAAAGTGAAAAAATTTCTTTTATATCTGCACTAAAAAATGTTCCCCACGACGAATAAGCCCATAAAAACCCACATAAAACGCCTAATGTATATGCAGGAAAGCCAATGCATGTAGCATAGTAATTAATTTTATCTAGTAAATCTAGTGGAGGTAAATGCTTGTATTGCCCTACTTTTTTCAACTTCATTGCCTTATCTTGCGTAAGAAAAAGAATACCTGCAATACCCGCTGTAAATAATATTATTATTGCTAATAATAACGATATAATATGCACATTAAAAATTGCACCAGCATATATTGTATCTACCTGAGAGCTAAGTCCATTATAGCGTATCATCCCTGTATGAATTAATAAGAAGTTTATTGGTGCTGTAGCTAAAAAAAGTATGGCATTTTTCATTTTATACCATGTAAACAAGGTTACCGCTGATAATAACCATGCAAGCAAAAATACATATAATGAACCCTGACTAAATAAAGTATCTGCTGTTAAGGTAATTAAAAGTATAATATTAAGTATAGCAAAGCCAAAAAACTCAAAAATTTTAGTAGGTAAATTCAAGCTTTCTTTTTTGCCTAAAAGAGCAAGCAAAAATGTAACTGATGCAAAACAATAGCTAGTTAAGGCTAAAATAAATAATTTTGTCATAATATTACCCCGTCAAGAACTTTTGAATTATAGCCTTGACTTCATTTTTTTGTGTACCCATATCTTCTTCTAAAGTTTTATCAAAAATTTCTAAAATTTCAAGCAATAAACTTTGCTCTTTCGTACTAAAATATTCAAAAAGCATTTGCTTTTGTGGGGAATGAACAAAAAAAGTAAAAATAGCTTTATTTACAGCACTTGGCATTTCAAGTTTAAGTATCACAGGACGAAGTTTGCCTAAGAAAATGCATAAATCACTATAGCCTGAATCAAGAAAGCTTTCAATATCTTCTTTTAATACACGCGATAATGCAGGGCTTTGCCCTCCAGTTGAAACACTAAGCAAAATATTTTCTTTTTGGATAATAGCTGGCAATGTAAATGAACCCTCTTCAGGTTTGCTTATTACATTACACAATATACGTTTATTATTACAGGCAGTTGCGATGCTTGAATTAAGATCTTTATTATCAGTTGCAATAAAAATAAGGTTATGATTATCTAAATCGCTTTCACTATATTCTCGTGAAAAGAAGAGTATTTCTTTATTATTTTTGTATGGAAAATCTCTCTCATGTATGTTTTTATCAACAACGGTTATAGAGCTTACTTTACATTTTAGTAAAGTATCTATTTTTCGCATACCCACTTCCCCTGCACCTATAACAAGAGCATGAATATTTTGTGCTTTTAAATTTATAGGATAATCGCTCATTTTTTCTACAACACTTAGTTTATATCTACTTTTACAGCTTGCCCTTTATCAAAATAAAGGTAAGATTTTATATCAAATTTACGTAAATACCATTCTAATTCATCAAAATATGCCGCTATAGTATTAACGCAATGCCCGTCAGAAGCAAGCGTAATATCAAGCTTTAATTCCTTTGCTATGTGCATTATTTCTTCACAAGGGTACATTTCTTTACAAGGCTTTCTTAGCCCCGCGGTTGAAACTTCCATTGCAATATTATACTTTTTTGCAAGTGCTAGCGTTTCACGTATTAAAGCTATGTTTTCTTCTTCACTTCGCCATTTTTTAAAGTCTTCTATAGCAAATATTTTAATTAAATCAGGGTGAGCAATAGTATGAAATAATTCGCTTTCTATCATTCTTTGCATGGTAAGATAATAGGCTTTAAAGAAATTCGCCTTTTCAGAATATGTTAAAATATCCCAATCTGCTTGGCTTGCATCAAAACCCCATGTTTTTATAAAATGTATACCACCGATAAAATAATCAAAATTATAAGTTGCAATTGTTTCTTTTATAAAATCTATTTCATCTTCAAGCCAGTCAACTTCCATACCAAGAAGGATTTTTACATCAGTTTGATTTTCTTGAAGTTCTTTCACATCGGAAATATATAGAGGTAACATTTTTTGTAAATGATCACGGTATTCATTAGGGTAATCATACCCGATTGGTCTTGGTGAATGTTCAGAAAAACCATGTACTTTCAAGCCAATTTTCTTGCCCTGTTCAAACATTTCTTTTACTGTACTAGAACCATGAGCAGATGAAGTATGTGTATGAATATCAGTTGTTAGCATATATCCCCCTAAATTCACTTTAAACATACTGAAATATAGCAAAAACGCAAGCATTAAAAATTTCAATTTTTTGCATAAACCACTTACGAGAACTCGCTCTATTAGGTAAAATTGTTCTATATTTCACGTATTAAGTAAAGTGGATTTTTTGACTAAAATTAACTTTACAGGAATAAAGAAAAAGTGTAGTGTTACATCACGTTTTTTGGGCTAGTGCCTAAGAAATAGTTTGAGCAAGGAGAAGAATTAGATGTCTCAGAAGAAACAAGAAAGAAAAAAAGAATTAGATCGTAAACGTAAACGCCGTGCAGAACGTGTAAAAGAACGTGTTCGTGAAGCTATTGCAGCAAAAAAATAATTCTTTTATAAATAAATATACTGAGGGCGACACTTATTCTATTTTCTACAACTAGTTTATTTGTCGCACTTTAGATATTTAAATGACTTTGAACAATAAACAAGCTATTATTATATGCCAATATATGAATATAAATGCCCAGAATGTGGCACTGCTTTTGAAGAATGGTTAAAAGTAAGCGAATGCGAAAATCCGCAACCATGCCCAAATTGCAAAGGTGAAGCTCATAGAATAGTTTCACAAACATCTTTTGTATTAAAAGGCGAGGGCTGGTATGTAACCGAATATGGCAAAAATTCTGCCTCTACAAAAAAAGGCGAAAGCCATTCTACACCACCAGCGGGTGCAAGTGCCGACCCAGCCACATCAAAAACTGAAGCTAAGGCTGAAAACACTCAAACAACTACAGCTTCTACCACAACTGAAAAAGCTACAAGTGAAGCTAAAGCAAGCACTACAACGCAAAGTGCCACTGCAAACTAACAAAAATTTTTAAACAAAAAAAGAATAAGATTATGATAGAACGTTATTCCAGACCAGAAATGGCAGAACTTTGGACAGTAGAAAATCGCTACAGAGCATGGCTTGAAGTTGAACTAGCCGTTTGCGAAGCTTGGCATGACGCTGGTGAAATTGATACACAAAGTATGCAAACTATCCGCGACAAGGCAGATTTCGACGTTAACCGTATTGATGAAATTGAACAAACAACTCGCCACGATGTTATTGCATTTTTAACAGCTATTGAAGAAAAAGTTGGGCCTGCTTCTCGTTTTATTCACTTAGGTTGTACATCATCTGATATAGTTGATACAGCAAACGCTGTTATGCTAAAGCGTGCAGGCGAAAAAATCTTAGAAGATTTTGATCTTATTCTTGCTACATTAAAAGAAATTTCATTAAAACATCAAGGGCAACTTTGTATTGGTAGAACACATGGTATCCATGCAGAACCTACTTCATTTGCTCTTAAAATGGCTGGTTTTTATGCTGAATTTAAGCGTGGAAAAGCTCGCTTTGAAGCTGCAGTAAAAGAAATTGCAACCGGTAAACTTTCAGGTGCGGTTGGTACATATTCTTTACTACCACCAAGCATTGAAGCGAATGCTTTAGAAAGACTAGGCCTAGCTATTGATGATGTTTCAACACAAGTAATTCAGCGTGACAGATACGCTGCATACTTCACAGCTCTTGCAATTGCAGCAGGTTCAATTGAAAGATTATGTGTTGAACTTAGACATTTACAAAGAACAGAAGTTCGCGAAGTTGAAGAAGGTTTTGGCAAAGGGCAAAAAGGCTCTTCTGCAATGCCACATAAGAAAAATCCAATTTCTGCTGAAAATATGACTGGGCTTGCACGCCTTATCCGTACAAATGCTGTTGCAGCTATGGAAAACCAAGCATTATGGCATGAACGCGATATTTCACATTCTAGTGTTGAGCGTGTAATCATGCCAGATTCAACAATCCTTATGGATTATGTACTTAACAGATTAAATAATCTTATTAAAAACCTACGCGTTATGCCAGAAAATATGGAGAGAAACCTTAAAGCTTCTTATGGTTTATTCTTCTCTCAGCGTGTATTAACTGCTTTAGTTGGTGCTGGTTTAAACCGTCAAGATGCCTATGTTGCAGTACAAAAATGTGCAATGCAAGCATGGGAAAGTGGCGAATACTTCCCTGATTTAATTAGAAAAGAAGAAGCAATAGTAAGCAAAGTAGATTCAGCCTTGCTTGATAGTATTTTTGATACAAAAGCTTATTTAAAAGAAGAACAAACAATATTAAATCGTGTATTTAACTCTTAAGGAGAATGTATGCAAAATCTTGAAGCTTTAGCAAAAAATAAAGAACAATTACGCATTGAACTTGCGAAATTATTATTTGAAAAATCATATAAAGAAGGCGACTTTACCTTAGCTTCTGGTAAGAAAAGTTCTTTCTATTTTGATGGCAGACAAACTGCTTTAAACCCTAAAGGTTCATGGCTTATTGGGCATTTATTCAACTACCTTTTAGAAGATGTAGAAAATTTAAATGCTGTTGGTGGCATGACACTTGGTGCTGACCCACTTTCAACCGCAACTTCTCTTGTAGCTTTTGAACAAGGTAAAGACATTGCAGCTTTTATTGTGCGTAAAGAAGCAAAAGGACATGGTACAGGCAATTATGTTGAAGGTTTAGGTAATATTCCTAAAGGTTCACGCGTAGCAATGCTTGAAGATGTTGTAACTACTGGTGGTTCTTTAATTAAAGCGTGTGATAGAGTAAAAGAAGCTGGGCTTGAAATTGTTGCAGTTTGCACTATTTTAGACCGTGAAGAAGGCGGTAAAGAAATATTAAAAGAAGCTGGTTATGAACTACGCTCGCTCTTTACACGTTCAGAACTTGTTGAATTAGCTAAAAAATAGTTGAAATAAAAGGGTTATCTCTCGTATGGGTATTCAGGCATTTAGTTATAAAAGAATGGGTTTTACTATAAAAACAATACTATTTTGTTTGTTTGCTTGCACTATTTTGCACACTAAGGCGTATGCTTGGAATGTAAGCCTTGATAATAATGCACATCTTCCAGAAAAATTTATTGCTGTTTCAAAACAGGGTAAATCACTTTATGTTCTTGAAGACGACAAGGCAAAGCAAACACTTAATATTGTGGAAGAATTTCCAACAATATACGGTGAAGTTGAAGGTGATAAAATAAAAGAAGGCGACAAAAAAACACCTGAAGGCGTTTATTTTGTTACTACAAAAATTCATTATCAACTAGACTTCAACGAATACGGTAGTGGTGCGTATGCTTTAAACTACCCTAACCCTATTGATAGAATTAAAAGAAAAACTGGTTCTGGTATTTGGATACACTCTAAAGGGCAACCAATAGCAGGGCAAACTACACGCGGGTGCATAGCTGTTGATTTAGAACATTTTCCTATAGTTGCTAGTAACTTACCAGCAGGCACTCCTGTAGTGGTTGCAAATACTCTAATACCTAAGGCAGATGCCAAACTAGTTACTTTAGCTAGCACTTCACCTGTAGTAATAGCTGCTGATACTGTAATAGATAGTACAGCCCCAGTGGATACTCAAGTTACTGTTGAAGCAGAAGCTGCTGCACCAATAGCTAGTGCTTCAAATCCTGATGAAGTTATTACATTAACAAAAGAATGGAATACTGCATGGGAAGAAATGTCCGCTGAATTTTTTGAATTTTATGATGCTAAAAAATACTCTTTAGCTCAAGAAGAAAGTTATGCAGCTTTTCAATCTCAAAAAGAGCATCTTTTCAGTAGATTATCTTGGATAGATATTGAATATGGCGAAATTTATGCACTTGAAGGTACTGACTATTGGGTAACTTGGTTTGAACAGCTTTATAGAGCTTCTAACCTATCAACTGAGGGTATTCGTCGTTTATACTGGCAAAAAGATGAACAAGGTGAATATAAAGTTGTTGCAATGGAGTGGATACCACGCGATTTAGGTTTAGAAGAAGCGTATGAAGAAAATGCCGCAGGTGAAGTTAACACTGTTCTTATGAACTGGAAGCAGGCTTGGCAAGCGGGCGATATTGCAAGCTACGCAAGCTACTATACAGAAGATGCAATTCAAGGGCATCTTCAAGGCGAAGCAATTTTCAATCAAAAAGAAAACCTTTGGGGCAGAGCTAAACCAAGCACTCTTGAATTTAAAGATATAAGATACACTGTTGATGGTCGTGAAGTTAAAGTTACTTTCAAACAAAACTATTCTGATACAAGAGGCTATTCAGACTATGGGCAAAAAAATATAACTTTTGCTCAAGTTGATGGTGAATGGCGTATTGTTAAAGAAGATTGGCGTAAGCTAAACTAATAATAACATGAAAAAATATACAGTTGTTGTAATGCGTGATAAAGGTGAAACCCTACGTTTCACAATTCGCAAAAATGTTGTAGTTACAGTTTGTATTCTTGCTATACTATTACCGTGTGTTGCAATTTTTGGTGTGTGGAGTGGCGTAAGCTCTACCCTAGAAAATTCTTTATTAAACAAAAAAGTAAGAAGTTTGCAATCGCGTGTTGATATTTTAGAAGCAAAAGAAGCCCGTAATGAAAATTATGCAGCGTATATGAATGAAAAATCGTCTAATGTTTTCAATAACCCTATGCGTGATGTTATTGAAAATGCCGATTCTTTACCAGCAAAACAGCAAGATCCTATGCCTTTGCAAATGAGTGAAGCACCAGTTAATAACGACCCTGAAAATATAGAGCAAGTAAGAAAACATTTAGAAACTTTTGATTCTTTACCATTCAACCTTGGTATGCTTTCTGTTGAAAAAATTGATCTAAAACCTCATAAAGATAAAAAACGCTACTACATTTCATACGATTTGTATAATAGCGAAAAACGTGGACAAGTAGCAGGTTCTGCACAATATTCTTTATTAAAAAATGGTGATATAAATAACGAACTTGCCTTACGCCCTTCGCGAACAACCGAATTTAGTATTAATAACTACAAAAAAACTAATGCCTTAGTTAGCCTTGCAGATACTGAATTTGAAGCTGGTGATGTAATAAAAATTACTCTTATCACTGAAGATAATATTGTTTTTATGCAACTAGTGCCAATTGCAGAAGAAGTAAAATAATGTTGGCAAGCAAAACTAAGCAACCTCAATCTATTTCAAAAGAAGAAATACAAGATTTACCATTATTATCTTATGATGGTGGCATTACACTTATTAAATCTAAGCAAGCGTGGCTTGACGTATTCGATGAAATTTCGCAAGAAAACATTTTAGGTTTTGACACCGAAACAAAGCCAACTTACGTAAAAGGCCCATTAAACAAACCTGCTATAATGCAATTTGCAACTTCAAAGCAAGTATATGTTATTCAACTTTCACATACAAAATTACTGCCAAGTATGTGCGATATTTTAGAAAACCCCAATATTCTAAAAGTTGGTGTTGCTCTAAGAGATGACATGATTTTTCTTCAAAAGCATGCGAAATTTAAAGTTGAAGGTAATGTTGAACTTGCGAATATTGCCAAAGCTAAAGGGTATAAAGAAGCAGGTTTACGAACTTTATGTGCAAGTGTTTTTGGTGGTAGACTAAGCAAAACTATGCGTTGCAGTAATTGGGAACGCTCTACCCTAAGCCAAGCACAATTATTATACGCCGCAACAGATGCATGGGTAAGCAGAGAACTCTACCTAAAGCTAAATAACGAAGAACATATTCTTTCAAATTGCATTTTTTCAGATTAAGCTGTCTTTTTGATGACGAAATTTCAATTCGCACAGCAATAAACATTTTCGCATAGCAATAATCATTTTTTCTTTTTCTTTTTTTATGTCTCCGACGGCTAAAGGAACTAAGTCCCTTTAGAATCCCTAATGCAAAAATATCAAAAGCAGATTTATACCGAACTGCGTTCAGTATAAATCTGCTTTTGATATTTTTGGAGTGTGCTATAAAATTAATTTATTAGATAAAGTTTCGTGATTAAGGCGATTAATGGAAGTTGGACTAGGAAATGGTAAGTTACTCTTATGTAATATTTTCAGCACTTGTTACACAAGTGAGGAAGTTTTATAATTTTTTTTAACAGCTTTTATCACTTGCGATAGCAAGTGTTGCACATATTACCTTTTGTACGTGACTACCATTTACTAGTCCAACTTCCGTTAATCGCCTTAGCCACGAAAATATAGGTAGAAGATGATTTCTGTTAGCTATGAAAAGGAAACCAAAAGAGCTTTGCTCTTTTGGTGACGTGGGTTCTTAGGGAATTGACCTTCCCTAAGCCGTCGGAGACATAAAAAAA
>CAYJFV010000013.1:0-13590 GCA_964369275.1 uncultured Desulfovibrionaceae bacterium | reverse complement strand
CGGAAGCTGAACTAGTAAATGGTAAGCAAGAGCAAAAGCAAATATGTGCAACACTTGCTATCGCAAGTGAGAAAGTAAAACAATTTTTCTAACACTTTTTTTTGCTCAGCTTTGTAATCGTGCATAAGCTTTATATTATAGTTTTTTTAACAAACAAAGACTTTCTACATGCGGAGTATGTGGAAATAAATCAAAGGCTTGTATTGATACAATACTATATTTGCTTTCTAATTCTTTTAAATCTCTTGCTAAAGTAGCAGGGTTGCAAGAAACTAAAATTAGGTAAGGTATTTGTTTTTTTAACAAAGTTTGCATGCTGGTTTTGTCTATACCTGCACGCGGTGGATCTAAAATAACAGCGTCTAGTTCGGGTAATTTTTCAAGAAATTTATATAAATTTTTAGCATTTCCACAGGTAAAATCCGCTTCAATTTCAGCATGTTGTGCATTTTCTTTAGCTAACTTTATAGCATGCGGCATTGTTTCTAAACCATGTAAGCTATAATCAATACCCAAAGAATTTAAAGTAGAAGCACAAGCAATGCCAATGCCGCCTACACCGCAGTAAATATCCGCTATATATTTGATATTATTCTCTAATACAAGTTTTACTACTGCTGAATAAAGGTCAGAAGCTCCTTTAGAATTTACTTGGAAAAAACTTTGATGTGTATGCTTAAGATTTAGTTTTTTTGTAATGTTAGGTGTGTGAATGTGTACTTCATCAGTAATTGAAATTTTACCTTGTGTGCATACTGTATGTTCACCATAAGCTAAAGGCAGAAGGTTTTTTCTTGTGGAATGAACAATACCTGTAATAAATTCGAACTCTTTTACAATTTTAGCACAAATTGTTTGTAAAGCCTTATTATATTCTTGGCGTGGGTAGGTAATAATTTCTAGCAGAAAATTAGATATTTCATTATTTTCATTCTCGCTTACGCGAACAACGGCATGTCGTAAAAAGCCTTCAATTTTATTTTTATTTTCGCTAAAGGCATCTAATCTATACTCTTTGCAAAGTTCTGCTAACCTTGCAATTACTTGAGTAACTATAGGCTTTGTAAGGTTACATTCTACAGGAATAATATTATGACTTTTAGCAGATTTTAGCCCAAGCACTAAATCATTTGCTTGGTTTTTGCCAAAGGCAAATTCCATTTTATTTCTGTATTCATACACATTATTAGAAGCCTGCACGCTAAAATCAAGCAATGGACTTGTCTTATCAAGTTTTGCAATACGTGTAAGAGCATCAAAAATAATTTGTTTTTTACAAACTAATTGTTCTGTATAATCTAAGTTTTGCCATGTACACCCGCCACAATTAGAAAAGTAATTGCACTTAGGCTTAATTTCGTGAGGCGATTTTTCTAAAACCTCTACACAAACAGCTTTAGCAAAATTTTTCTTAATTTCAGTAATTTTTGCACGGATTTTTGATTTTGGTAGGGCATTTTCAACTAAAATAACTCGGTTTGTTTCATCGCGTGCAATTGCACGGCCTTCGTTATCAATTGAGGTACAATATAGTTCTAAAGTTTCGTAGCACATTTTTTTACTCTTTATAATTTATTTTCTATGTAGGTAATTCTGTTAGTTTTTAAGCTCTGTAAAAGGCATAGAGGGGATTGGACACTTTATTTTTGACTTGACTTTTTTACAATTCGTGTGCAAAATATTTGAAATTATGTTTAGGAGATGGTTATGGGCGAATTAATTCATAATGCAATGCAATCAACCCCTCAAGGTTTTGTTGGCGTAGGGCTAATATTTTTCTATTTTGTTGTAATGGTTGCAGCAATTGTTTATAGAGTTAAAAAAGGTGAACATTTAGACCATTAATCTAAGTTTTGTTCACGCAAAATAGCCGTAATAGTTAGCCAAGCTTTATGTGAAAATGTTTGGCTACTTGGGGCAACCCATGATGCAGCTTGAGTTTATAAACTGAAATTATTATAAACGCAGATTTTACAAACTTAGCTTGTAAACTTATAAAACACGGCACAAAAAATAGCAAGTTTTCTTTTGCACACTCGGAAAAACGAGTATAAATAATTTGAATTGTTCATGTTTTTAGAACATTATTTTAGCTTATAAATTTAAAGCTTTTGTTAGAGATTTTTAATAATACAGAAAAATAATAAAAATGCATTAATACATAAAGTATATTTAGAGATAGTTTGCATTAAAGTACAAAATAATTGAATAATAGTTGTAATAGCCGCGTTAAAAAGTAAATATAGAAAAGAAATTAAGAAAAAAGAAACAAATAGAGGTATACCATGAGTTATAAATCTGACTGGGAAAATAACTATAATAGAGGCAGTTTTAATAAAAGACAAAGTAGCGATAATTCAGACTATCAAAGCGATAATTCATCTTATAATAATGATGGTTTTAGACAAAGAAATTTCTCAAACGACCGTAACCACTCTGGGCAAGATAGAGATAGAGGCAGAGACCAAAACCGCTCTCGCTTTAATCGCGATAACCGCGACAGTCGTGACAATCGTGATAACCGTGATAACCGTGACCGCGATAATAGCCGTGGTGGTTTTCCACGCCGTGAACGCTCTGACGACTTTTTTAGTCCGCGTTCTTATGGCGACAAGCCAAGAAATGACAGATTTGAGTCTTTTGGTGACAGACCAAGAAACGACAGATTTAACGACAGACCACGCCGTGAACCACGCGAAGACAGATTTTCTGACAGAGGCGGACGCGACAATTTCAGAAACGACAGAAATGACAGAAACGACAGAAATGACAGAAGTGATAGAAACGACAGAGGGCGTGATAACTTCCGTGAACGCAATAATAATTTCCGTGATCGTAACGATAATTTCCGCGATAGAGGCCCACGCCGTGAAGGTGGCTTCAATCAAAGACAATCTCGCTTTGAGGAAGATAACAACAGGCTAACTAACGAATTTAATAGCGGTAAAGCTTTTTCTCAATCTGATTTTGGTGGCGGACGAGATAGAAACTTTGATAGACCATCAAGAGATCAACGCGAAGGGCGTACTTCACGTTTCCGTGAAAATACTTCAAATTTATTCGATTTAGATAAAGAATTGTTACGTTTACTTTTCAAACGTGCTGAACTTCTTCAAAGTGTTAAACGCGACGGTAGAGTAGAGCCAAGTTTAGAAAAGAAATTGCGTACTTCTTGGGAAAATGGGGCAACTCGCGTTACTCGTGACCCACGCATTGCACGCGACTTTTTCAACTTACTTCAACAAGTTGAACCCATTCCATTAGTTGATGGAATGCCAACATATTTTAACCTTGCACCAAACTTTATTCCTGCTGATGCAGATTTGCAAGCTCCTGTATGTTCACGTCAGTTACGTATGTTTCTTGCAATTGCAGCTGCAAGTGGTGCAATGACAAGCTTTAATGTAGACCTTTCTCATAATATGATGGCTTGTATCAAAGCTTTCAACCAAATTGGAGGCCAATTATGGTGGGAAGGCGATGGCAGAGTTCTTAGCCGCGGTGGCGATGGGCTTGCACACCATGTTGATAAAGTTATTCCTGTTGGGGAAGATGCTTTTTCATTCTATTTAGTATTAGCATTATCATTATTAGTGCCATCTCGTTTAAAATTAGTGGGCGATGGGGAATTACGCTTCTTAAATATTAGTGAAATTCGTCAATTCTTGCCAACACTTAATGCTAGAATGTCTACTGTAATTCCTGGGCATGATGCTATTCCTGTTCGTACTGAATCTGTTGGAATGATGCCAGAACATATTGTGTTCCCAAGCACTTTACCAAGAGATTTTATTACAAGCTTAATTGTAGTTTCAGTTGTACGTGAAGATGTTCAAGGTTCTTGCACATTTACAGTTGAAGGGCATGCAGAAGCTGAAAGAATTTTATCTGAAGTTGTTTCTGTTTTAGATGAATTAGATGTTCCAAATACAGCTGAAATTAAAAATAATGTATTAAATATTTCATTAACTCCTTGTACTCCTGCTTTTTCAGAAGAATTGCAAGTTGAAATAGACCCAATTCTTGCAAGTACTTTACTTGCTGTTCCAGCTTTTGTAGGTGGTAAAATAACTTTACAAGGTGCTTTAAATGAAGCAGATGTAGCAAACCTTACTTTCTTAGAATCCGCTGGGCTTGCAATAAAGTCACAAGATATGCAAATTACTGCTGAATACACAGGGCAAAAACTTGCTATTGCGGATTTCAACATTGCACCGTCTTACCCATTTGCTTTAGCTTTTGCAGCTCTTAGCACATACAATGGGAATGAAGTAAAACTTCCTGAAACTTCTGTTGAAATAGATGAAAATATTGTAAAAAGTTTCCTTGCTCAACTTGGAATTGCAGTAAATGAAGAAAATGTACTTGTAAAAACTGAACCTGAATTATCGCCTTGGTTCTTGCCTAGTGCTGACTGGGGGCTTGCACTTAGTTTAGCTGCGTTTATGCGTCCTAATATTCGTATTACTAATGCAGATATGGTTACTTCCTCTTACCCAACTTTCTGGAAAATTTATAATACATTACCAAACCCATCATTAAAAGTTCGCGAAGTAGCTAGCGTGCAAGAAGAAGTGAAAGAAGCTTCAACAGCACGTAGGTTCATTGCTCCACCACTTGCAATAGATAATGAAGCAGATTATAGTGAAGAAGAACTTGATGATGTTGATAGAACTTTTGAAGGTTTTGGAAACCAAGAAGAAGTTACTACCTTTGTAGATGAATACGATGAAGAATACAATATTGAAGAAACTACTTCAGAAGAGCAATAATTCTGACGAGGAAAACTTTTTCAAGGCTTAATAATAGTTAAAATATAATTGAAGGAGCTGTATATGAATTATACCAAAAAATCAAAGTCTAAAATGCTTATAAAATTATTTTGTATAATAACATTGCAGCTTCTTCTTGTTTCTTGTGCTGATGTAGAGCCACAACCAGAACCTCTTGCTCAAGATATTGTTGTGGAAGAAGCACCAGTTCAAGCTGCTGTGGTAGTAGAAGAAGAACCTGCTTACTACACACATGGTGGCTCTAAAGTAAGAAGTGAGCAGTTTGATAAAAATATTTTCTATGGTGCATTTGCCGATATTCCAATTCCAGATGGAATGGTGCTAAATAAAAGATTTTCTAAAGTCTATATAAAAGATGGAACTTTAGAAGGGCATGAAGTATATACGGGCGATTTTAATTTGCTTATTGTTAGTGAAAGAATGAAAGTGAATATGTATGACCATTACTGGGAGATGGTTGCTTCTGAAACAACAGAAGACGGCACACAAATTACTCAAGTATATGAGCGTGATGAAAGAACTGTAATAGCTTTAATTAGTAAACGCATTATTGATATTCGCCTTGATATTTCTAACTATCCATCAGAATCAATTAAAAAGGGCGATGCTTCATATATTTCACCAGAACAATCTGATACAAACCCTATAAACAGGGAAGATCTTTTACCAAGCAGTAATAGAAAGTAGGAGTAAAAATGCAAGGGCATCTTTTATTTGAATTACCAGAACTTAAGAAAATTCACCTTGGAATTACTGGTTCAATAGCGGCATATAAAAGTATTGAACTTATGCGTTTATGGCAAAAAGCAGGCATTGAAATAAGCGTTACACTTACAGAAGCAGCTAAAAAATTTGTAACTCCTATGACGTATGAAGCACTTGGTGCAAAGCCTGTGTATAGCGATATGTTTGAAAATCCGCTTTCACACTTAGCTCCTAATAAAGATGCGGATGTTTTCTTTATTGCCCCTGCTAGTGCAGATACTATTGCTCAATTAGCAACAGGCAGGGCTGATACTTTACTTGCGGCTCAGGCTCTTGCTTTCAACAAGCAAATTATTATTGCCCCAGCTATGAATCCGTATATGTGGGCTAATGAAGCAACGCAAGAAAATGTAAGAATTTTAAAAAGTCGTGGTGTCACATTTATAGGCCCAGATAAAGGCAAAGTTGCTTGTAATGATGAGGGCGAGGGCAGGTTAGCAAATGAAACTAGCCTATTCTTACAAGGGCTAAAAGCGGTTACAAGCCAAGATTTTGCAGGCAAAACTGTTATGGTTACACTTGGTGCAACGCGTGAAAAATTTGATGAAGTACGTTTTTGGACAAATGGCAGTACAGGCTATATGGGTATGAGCATTGCCGTAGCGGCATGGCTTCGCGGAGCAAAAGTACACGCAATTTGCGGAAGTAATGTTGCTTTAGATTATCCACTTGATGAACAATTTGAAATGCATATTGTTGAAAGTGCCTCTGATATGCTTGAAAAAGCAAAATCAGTATGGGATAATGCCGATTTGGGCGTTTTTACCGCAGCAGTAGCGGATTTCAAGCCAGAAGTTCATGAAGGTAAATTCCATAAAGATCAAGCGGAAGACGGTTTTTCATTGTCATTCTATCCAAATGGTGATATTTTAAAAACTCTTGCAGCAGAAAAAGGTGAAGACCAAAAAATAATTGGTTTTGCAGCAGAATATGTTGCCTCGCAAGAAGAGCTTGCCACCCGTGCAATTAAAAAAATGTATTTCAAAAATGCAGATATGATTGTAGGTAATGGCATTAGTGATGGCTTTGGCACAAGTAACAATCGTGTTTTTGTGGCAGATCAGCTTGGGCGTGAAGAACATTGGCCAGAGCTACCAAAAACAGAAGTTGCTTGGAATATTCTTTCTTGGGCTTTATCAATAATGTATTAAAAACTGTATACTACTAGGTTCAATACTCTATGCTAAACTTTGCTAAAACAGCTTCTTTGCCAGCCAAACTTTGGCAAAATGCAGGCTTTGACTTACTTCTTGTAGAAAATTCTGCAAGACGTGAGCATTTAAAAGCTGAAAAAATAAAAGTTGTTTCACCTAGTAACTATAAAGTGGCTAATACAGTTCAAGTTCCTACACAAGTAGCTAATATACCAAATGTTTCTGCAAATGAAAAAAACGTAAAGCAAGAAAATGAAGTTGTAGAAAATAAAATTATAAGTTCACCACGTACATCAGAAGAAGCTCGTGAACAAGGCGAACTTCATACCCCTTTTATAAAAAATATCTACAAAGAATATGAATGGCCAGCTGTATGGAACGCACTTTGGGAACGTGCAATACGCCACCCAAACCCAAAAGTTGCTTGGACATATACAGGACTTCATGCAGATATGCTTGATGGTTCAACAAAAAGTTTGCAAAGGCAACAGCTTATAGGCAAGTTTATAAAAGAACTTCACAGGCCAAATGGAACGCATGTTTTTATTCCTTATGATAAATGCGAAGAACCAGGTTCGGCATTAATTTTAGAAGAAAAAAGCTTTTTCTGGTCAGCAGTGGCAAGGCTAAATATAAAGCAAATTCTTGTTTTTGGCTCAATAGCAAGAGATGAACTAAAAATTCCTGCTCGTGGGCAAAATTCTACTGTACGCGGTGTTAATTCAACATTTTTTGAACATGGCTATAGAATTTGTTTGCTCAATGATATCAATAGACTTATTGATGCAAATAGCGATGGTAAAGATGTTTTAGCCTATATTAATAGTCAGCTTTCTTCAGTGAACCTCTAAAGTTTTTTTAAAATATGACGTTTAGCATTTTGGAAGTGAATTGTTGTAATTTACTTGTAAAACATCTGAGTAGGGGCGTAACATGCTAAAATATCATAAAAATCTTTTACCTTCTTTAATTATACTTGCAAGCATAACAAGTGCAAGTATGGTTTATGCTAGTTCTACTCAAGTAAAAACTCAGGTACATATTCAAGGTGCTTCTGATGTTATGCATAAATACCCAGAACCGCCGGAAGAAATTTTTGATGTAAACCCAAAAATGCGTCATTCAAAGGAATTTGAAGCCCGCGAGCTGAAAGTGCAAATAAGAGAACTTGCAAGTCAGCTTTTGGAAACATATTCGAATGAAGTATTATCTGGCACTATTGCAGTTCCAACTAGCTTCACAAATTTAGATAATTTTGAACAAACCTCTGCTTTAGGAAGATACTTTTCTGAAGCTATGATGTATGAATTTAATCTTCGTGCATATCCAGTGCTTGAGTATAGATTAGACGATGTAGTAACAATAAGTAATCAAGGTGAGTTAGTGCTTACACGTAATTTGCCACCTTTAAAATACGGTACAAACGAAAGAAACGACGTCTTACTTGTGGGTACTTATTATGTGGATGAAAACGCAGTGCTTGTAAATGCACGCCTTGTAAAACCGAATGGGCTTGTAATTCGAACTGCCCAGATGGTACTTCCAATGACAGGGCTACTTGCAAGAATGACAACGCTCCCTCCAGAACCAGAACCCGTTGCTCTGCCTGCTTTAAGTGCTGGCTCGCTAAAAGTAAGGAGGAAGTAATAATGTTTGCTAATAAGAAATTTGCTTTAATTTTATGTATATGTACTTTACTGCTTAGTGGCTGTTCTGTGCAAGATTCTAGCTATAATGGGTATATGATTACGCAAGATAGATATAACGAGGCTGAATATTCAGTCGGTTCAAATTGGCAGTATGCAAAAGCCTTACAAGCTGATGGTAGATATGAACTTGCTAAAGAATATCTGCTTATTGCTCTTTCAGCAGCTCAAACTGTAGAAGAACAAAAATGGCTTGAACGTGAACTCTATGCGGTAGATTTGCAAATAAAATCAAGAAGATAAGCTAAGGTTGTATTATGTTTAGAAAAAAAACTTTTATGCTTGTATTAGTGCTATTGCTTTCACTACTTTTGCCACTTGCTGCTGCCGCGGTAGATTGGGAATTTTTTCTTTACCCTAGTGTGCCTACAGCTGCTAAAGACATTGGAAGCGAGTTAGATAAGCAAGTGGAAGCAAAATATATTGATGAAGCCTTACCTAAAAGCGATTTTACAATTGTTTGTACTGTGCCAGTAGCTTTAGAGGATTTTAATGAATCAAACTTGCTTTCTCAGCAATTAACAGAAGAAATCTCAACAAATCTTGTAGAGCATGGGTATAAGGTAAATGAACTTAGAAAAGGTGAAATTCTTTATATTGAACCAAAAAATGGCGAATTTTTGCTTACTCGTGAATATAGTAAGCTAGCAGAAAATGAAACTGATAGTATTGATGTTTTAGTTGGCACGTATGTTATAACTACAAAGCATATTCGTTATAATATGAGCTTGTTACACGTTCCAACGAATGAAGTGCTTGCTAAAGCCGCCGCCACTATTGCAATAACCGAAGAAATTTATCCACTTATAGAGAAAGATGGCTATAATCACGAATTACGCCCGTCAGTACAAACTAAATTACCATAAATTTAACTAAGTAGCTAGAACACACTTCTTATAAGTGTGTTTTTTTTTAATTGTTCTTGAAACTATAAATAGTAAAATGTATATGTAGGAAAAGCAATAAGATGCAAAACAATAAAGTTATATATTCATGCATTACAGGGAATTATGATGAAGTACCTGTGCATGATTATGTAGATGATAGTTGGGACTATCTCCTCTATACAGATAATAACTCACTTTTAGAAAATGAAAAAATACATCATTGGAAGATTAGAAAGCTTGAATTTGCAGGTTTAGACTCTACAAGAAATGCCCGCTTTCACAAACTTAATCCACATCTACTTTTTCCTGAATATAAGTATAGCCTTTGGCTTGATGGAAATATAAATATTAAAAGACGTGTATATTATAAAAGAGTGGAATCCTTCATAGCACAAAAAGAAAAAATAGTTGTTCCTAAACATTATGTATGTAATTGCTCATACGATGAAGCGTTGGAATTAAAAGCTCAGCGTATCGACTATAAAAAAATAATCGACGCTGAAATTGAGTTTTTAGAAGCTGAAAAATTTCCGCATGATATTGGGCTATATGATACAAGCATGATTTTTAGAGAACATAACGATAATACAATAATATCTGCTCAAGAACTTTGGTGGCAAATGCTAGTAAATTATTCAAGAAGAGATCAGCTTTCATTTGTGTACTCTTTTTGGAAATATGAAATAAATATTCTTCCAATGTATTCAATTGTAGGCTATAATAGATTTGGTAAAGAAGTTGAATATTGCTATAGCAAAAATCATAATCAACACCGCTTAAGTGAAGAAGAATTTAACAAATAAGACTATGTGTGAGAAGAAAATGGAACATTCACAAGTAAATCAAGAACTATTAAATCAATATATAAAGCTGTTCGCAAGTTTTGGCTATAAAGCTGAATATGTAAATAATAATTATGTTATATCAAATGAAGTTGTAAGTATAGCAGGGCCTTCAGCAAATACTTTATGGACATGCCGCGAAGTGCTGTGTAAAGGGGAATATAATTTTGAACAAGAAGAGGATTATATCTTTATTGACATAGGCTTTAATATTGGCAGCGTTTCTGTGCTAAAAGCCCAAGATGAAAAATGTAAAAAAATATACGCCTTTGAGCCTTTTAAAGAAACCTATGAAATAGGTATGAAAAATGTGCATAATAATAAAAATGCTGAAAAAATTGAAGTGTATAACTTTGGTTTAGCCGCACACGATCACGTCGCCGTTATTAATTACAATAGCGAAAGACCAGGGGCAATGAGTAGCATCAAAAACGTGTTTTCTATAGGTGAAAAAACAGAAATTGAACTAAAAAAAGCAAATAAAATACTTGCTCCACTCCTTGAAAAACATAGTGAAAAAGTTATACTAAAAATAGACTGTGAGGGAAGTGAATTTGAAATATTTGAACTTTTCAATACAGTAAAGTTTTTAAATAAAATTGATATGGTACTTATGGAATGGCACTTCAAAAGCCCGCAAAGACTTATAGAAATTCTTAAAAATAATAATTTTACAGTATTTTGTGAAACAATGGAATATAATGAATTAGGCTCTATCAAAGCTATAAAAATAAATAATTAATTTAGAAAAATTTCATAAAAAACTACCCTCTAATTTTCAAAGAATAGAGGGCAGTTATTTTATTAAATTGTTCTACTAAATATACTTTTTTATATGCTCAAGAATTTTAGGCATTTCTTTATCTGGTGAAAGCCAAATAAATTTAGTTTTTTGCAAATACTCTTGGTCTTTTGGAGCTTGTGCAACAAGGGCATGAAAAAGATTATACTTTTCATCAGGATAATCCCAAATGCTTTCGCCAGCACCAATTAATATGGTAGAGGGAACATCTAGTGCAACAGCAAGGTGGCGTGGAAAAGAACAATTTCCAATATGATACTTTGCTTGTGCCATTAAAGCCGCAGAAAGCCTAATTGAAGGGCATTTTTCAGGTAAAATAATTGAAGATTTATCAGAAAGTAATTCCAGGTATTCTTGCAATTCAGCCTCTTCACTTTCTGCACGTAAAAATAAAAATTTAGCATTAGGAATATTTTGCTGAATGGAAGTTATTATTTTTGCATAATATTCTTTTGGATATCTACGCGAATTTTTATTTGTTGTAACGTCCATTGTAAAAAGAATATCATCTTTTGTGCAGTTTAAAGAGAGTAGTAATTTTTTTGCTTCAATAAGTTCTTCATCTTTAAAATACCAAAGTGGTTCAGCTTCTTCATAGGGTTTGATTCCAAAAAATTCAAGTATATCAAGCTTTTTAGCTCCTGAAAAATGAGATTTTGGCTTGGCCATGTGGGTGTATACAAGCTTACTGTAAAGAAAATTTTTAAAGTTGATTGAACGCTGAGATTTTACATTTTTTGGTGTATCAAAACGTCCAATATCATAAACATTTTCTAAACCTAAACGGTATGGAGCTTTAGAAAAGAAAGTTTGAAATAAACAGCGTGGTAAATTTTGAAGCGAAATAACAAGGTCGTATTTATTTTTTGCAATTTTTTTATAGAAAGCAATTTGCTTTAATAAAGTTGGTTGTTCTTTTTTATTAATATAATATACATCAGTAATATTAGGGTTGTTTTCAATTACTTGAGCACATTTTTTTTCAGTTAAAAAATCAATTTGAGCATTAGGAAATCTTTTTTTCAATTGCATAAGAGCATGCGAGGCTAGTAAAACGTCACCTAATTGTCTTTGTTGAATAAAAAGAATTTTTTTTGGGTCAATATCTAAATTAATCATTCTTGCTCCAATAAGCTATATATTCTTGGTTGCCCTTAGGGCCTTTAATTTTTGAGGGTACAATGCCATGAAAATCAAGGGGAAGATTTTCTTTGCAGAAATTTAATACTTTATCTATGGCGTATTGCCTGTAACTTTCCTCTTTTACAACGCCTTTAATTGTCATGTGTGGTTCAACTTCAAATTGTGGTTTGATTAGGGCAAATATTTTTGCATCTTTTTTTAGCCATTGCATGCAGTTTGGTAGAACCATGGTAAGTGAAATAAAAGAAAGGTCGCCCACAAGAATATCAATTTCTTCTGGAATTAATTCTTTTGGGGCAAAGCGTATGTTGGTGTTTTCCATTGAAATTACGCGTGGGTCTTTGCGTAATTTTTCGTGCAATTGCAAAGTTCCAACATCTATTGCGTATACTTTTTTTGCACCGTGTTGAAGAAGGCAATCGGTAAAGCCACCAGTGGAAGCACCAGCATCAAGACAAATTGTATCTTTTGGGGAAAAATTAAAATATTCTATCGCCGTAATTAATTTTTCACCGCCACGGCTCACATAATTATTTACATTAACAAGACATAGAGATGTGGTATCTTTATACATGTCGCCGGGTTTAGACACAAGTATAAGTTCTTCGCGTTTGTAAGAATTTTCTTTGCCAATTGGTATGGCGGCTACTTTAGCAGCCATAATTAAGCGGCTTGCATCTTCTTTGGATGGTGCAATACCTTGGTTTACCATAAGTTGTGCAGCAGTTATTTTTGGCATTTGTGTACTTTCTTTGCTTGTTATTTTTGTTAAATTAGTTTAAATTAATTTTCAAGAAATGACAAGAAAAATAAAGGCGAGCTTATGGCATTGTATCCTATTGAAATATTTGCAAAAATTACTTATGATGATGAATTAACCTTTGAAGAACTGCAAGATATTGAAGAGAAGCTACTTTCTGAAATTCGTAGCTATCTATCTGAAATGAATGCAGAACATATAGATTTTCACTCTGTAGCGGATGGAATACAAGTTCATTTTAGTTTAAAAAATTCTTCTTTAAAACCCATAAAAAAAGCTTGCAAAGGATTACAAGCTATGCTACAAAATCACGTCGGCATGAAACTGACTGTGATTAATCGAGAGTTGACAGGATTATATCTTTGTAGTATAACACACAAATCGTTTGACGATAAAGTGGTTCGATTATTCTAAGAACGCCCGAGTGGTGGAATAGGTAGACACAAGGGACTTAAAATCCCTCGGCTTCACGGCCGTAACAGTTCAAGTCTGTTCTCGGGTACCACCAGTAAATAAGCGGTTAGAGCATAAAACTCTAAACCGTTTTTTTGTGCCCAATTTTTAAGATTTTTCAGTTTGTCCCGCTGCTGTCCCGTTTTTTGGGATGAAATAATGTGAAGAGTAGTTAAGAGAAATATTATCATCTTTAAAATACTATTTGAATGGAACACAATAACCTGCTTTAATGCTTTCTCTTGCATTTTGTAAACACCTATCAGTCATTCTGGTAATAGATTA
>CAYJFV010000012.1:3459-13696 GCA_964369275.1 uncultured Desulfovibrionaceae bacterium | reverse complement strand
ATTTCATTTCTTATTTATAACTTAAAGCTACTAGAGAATAAGAAATAAAATCAGTTACTTTTTTATAATTATTAAATTGCACCGTATTTAACTTTGTTACCAACAATAGTTGCTTCGATTTTAATGTCTTTAATTTTTACGGGGTCAATTGTGAGTGGATTTTCTTCAAGTATTACAAAATCTGCCAACTTACCTGGTTCTAGTGTACCTTTAATAGTATCTTCACAAGCTTGGTATGCTGCATAACTTGTAACAGCTCTTAATGCTTCAAGAGCTGGTACGCGTTGGTCTGGACCAAGAACTTTACCACTTGAGGTAATACGGTTTGTGGCTGACCATACTGATAGAAGAGGGTTAATAGGTGTTACCATTGTATCGTTATGGTTTGTGAACACCATACCACGTAGCATAGCACTAGCACATGGGCTAATTCTTCTTGCTCTATCTTCACCTAGGAAGATATCGCGGTGACGGTCGCCCCAGTAGTATGTATGCACAACAAAGAAAGCAGGAATAATTCCAAGGCGTTTCATTTTGTCTAACTGGTCTTCACGCACTGTTTGACAGTGAATAATCATGTGACGAGCGTTATCACGTGGGAATGATTTTTGTGCTTCTTCAATTGCATCAATAATATATTGAATAGCCGCATCGCCGTTACCATGAACAGCAATTTGCCAACCAGCACGGTGGTATTCTTTAATTTCTGTTGCAAAAGATGCATAGTCTTGTGTTGGGTATGCACACCAGAATTTTTTATTAGGTAATTCTTCATAAATTACTTCATGGTATGGGTTAGATAAAAAGCCTGTATAGCCTTGAATACTACCGTCAATAAATGTTTTCATAGCACCAAGACTTAGCATTTTATCGTCAGTAAGTTGTGTACCTGATTGAGTAGAATTAAATTTAGGTAATTCACCTAGATATTTACATGGGAACACTTGCACGCGAAGGTCTAATAACCCGCGTTCATGTGCTTTTGTTAGGTATTCTACTGTTAATTTATCAGCCGCACCATCTTGAGCTGAGGTAACACCTTGAGCAAGGTATCTATCTCCTGCTTCTTTAATAGCAGCCATATATGTTTCATCAGTAGGAGCTGGGGCAAAGTGTCTTACCATAAAGAAAGCTGTTTCTTCACAAACACCATTTGGTGTGCCATCAGGGTTACGGCGGAACATACCACCTGTTGGGTCTAGTGTGTTTTTATCAACGCCAGCAATTTTTAATGCCATTGAGTTTACCACACCAACATGCCCTGATACTTGAGCAATAGCCACTGGGTTATCTGGGCTAACTTCATCAAGTTCATACGCGTAAGGGTGTCTTCCTTCTGCTATAGCTGTATCATCATAGGCAATACCTAAAATCCACTCACCTTTAGGCGTGTTTTTTACTTTTTCAGCAATCTTAGCTTTGATATCTGCAATGCTATTTGTATTACCTAATGGAGTTGGAGCTAAATCAATTGAAGTAACATAGCCAACGCCCGCCATAACAAAGTGACCGTGTGGGTCAATAAAACCTGGAAGCATTGTTTTGCCTTTAAGGTCTGTCATAATGGTGTTATCGCCTTTAAACTCAGCGAGAATTTCATCTTTGTTGCCAACGCCTAAAATGGTGTCGCCTTGAACGGCTACTGCTTGCACGTAAGATGCACGAGTATCCATTGTTTGAATTGAACCGTTAAAATAAATTTGATCTGCAATCTGCATAGTGTTAAAAATCTCCGTAATATGAGGTTATGTTCACATTAGAACAAAAAAACATAAATAAAAACCTATATCTAGTAGTTGTGCAAACTCTAGCACACGGAAAAAATAATTGCAAATCATTGCAGAAATATTTCACAGAGCAACAAGTATGATTAATCCTAAAATACCAATATGTTAGAAAGTTCACATATTTTTTAGTTCTCATAAATTGTTAAAATATATCATATAACCTATTATAATTATATAATGTTATTTGAGCTATTACAAAAAAATGTTATTTTGAAATTTTTTTTTCATGAAAAATTTGATCAAGAAAAATACAACACTCCTAACTATTTGTTTATTTTGAATATTAATAAAAAATTCTTAAATTAAACTTAATAAAATTTTGCCGACATTTATACAATTTTGCATGTTAAATTATTCACAACCACTGATTGTGTAAGCAAACAATTTGCTATTATTCTTAATAAGTTGGAATACACATTAAAAAAAGGGGGAAACTTATTCCCCCTCTATTTCAGTAGCTATATATTTCTAGCAAAGTATTTAAAAACAATAGTTTCTATATTTCACCATACACTACTTTGTTTCCAACGATTGTTGCTAATACTTTTATATCTTTAATTTTCATTGGGTCAATTGTTAGTGGGTTTTCTTCTAAAATTACGAAGTCTGCCAATTTTGTAGGTTCAATTGTGCCTTTAATTTTATCTTCACATGATTGATATGCAGCATAACTTGTTACAGAACGTAAAGCTTCTAGTGCTGGTACGCGTTGATCTGGCCCTAGAAGTTCACCTTTTGAAGTTATGCGGTTTGTAGCTGACCACACACATAATAATGGGTCGATTGGAGTTACCATTGTGTCGTTATGGTTTGTAAACACCATGCCACGAAGCATAGCACTAGCACATGGGTTAATTCTTCTTGCCCTATCTTCACCTATAAAGATATCGCGGTGTCTATCGCCCCAATAGTATGTGTGAACAGCAAAGAAAGCTGGAATAATTCCAAGACGTTTCATTTTATCTAGTTGATCTTCACGCACCATTTGACAGTGAATAATAATATGGCGAGCATCATCGCGTGGGAAAGATTTTTGAGCTTCTTCAATTGCATCAATAATATATTGTATACCTGCATCGCCGTTACCATGCACCGCAATTTGCCAACCTGCACGGTGGTATTCTTTAATTTTTGTTGCAAAAGCAGCATAATCTTGTGTTGGGTAGCCACACCAGAATTTTTCATTCGGTAATTCACCGTATAGAACTTCATGGTATGGATTAGATAAGAAAGCTGTATAGCCTTGAATACTACCATCAATAAAGGTTTTTACCGCACCAACGCTTATCATTTTATCATCTGTAAGCATTGTGCCTGATTTTGTAGTATTTAATTTAGGTAATTCACCTTTCATTTCTGTAGGCAATACTTGTACACGGTTTTTCAATAAACCTTGAGCATGAGCCCCTTTAAGAATATCTATTGTCCAACCAAAAGCGGAACCTTCTTGAGCTGTGGTAACACCTTTAGCAATATATCTATTTGTTGCTTCAATTACACCAGCAATAAACACTTCTGGCTGAGGTGCAGGTGCTGCCCCACGAATAACATGTGTTGCATGCTCTTCACATACACCATTAGGTGTACCATCTGGATTACGTCTGAATTGCCCGCCAATTGGGTCAATGGTATTTTTATCAACCCCAGCTAGTTTCAATGCAAGGCTGTTCGCTACGCCAACATGCCCAGAGCTATGGGTAATCCAAACTGGGTTATCTGGGCTTACTTCATCTAAATCAGTAGCATAAGGGTGTCTATTGTCTACAATTGCTGTATCGTCATAGAACATACCTGTTACCCACTCCCCTTTTTCAAGAGTAGCAATTTTTTCTGCAATTTTCTTTTTCATATCTGCAATACTATTAGTATCACCAATTGGAGATGGGGCTAAATCTAAAGCACTTACATAACAAAAGCCTGCTTGTGAAAAGTGACTGTGTGGGTCGATAAAGCCTGGTAGCATGGTTTTGCCTTGTAAATCTGTCATAACTGTATCATTGCCTTTATATTCAGCAAAGATTTCATCTTTATTGCCAACAGCAAGAATAGTATCGCCTTGAACTGCTACTGCTTGAACATAAGATGCTCGGTTATCCATTGTTTGAATGAATCCGTTATAATAAATTTGATCTGCTTGTTGCATAAAACTAAAACTCCTTAATATAATTTCTATTCATACGAATAGTTATAGATGGACCGTCAGATTATAGACGCACAGTGCAAAGCTAACATAGTGCTAGCACAATTGCAAACATTAAATGTAATTTTTACACTGCACCATACACTATTTTATCGCCGACAATGGTAGCTAATACTTTGATATCTTTAATTTTCACAGGGTCTATTGTAAGTGGATTTTCCTCTAAAACAACAAAATCTGCCAACTTACCAACTTCTAAACTCCCCTTAATATCTTCTTCGCAGTTTTGATACGCCGCATTGCTTGTAACAGAACGAATTGCTTCAATTACTGGTACACATTGCTCTGCACCAAGTACCTTACCACCAGAGGTTATTCTATTCGCTGCCGACCATATACAAAGTAATGGGTCAATAGGTGTAACAACAGTATCATTATGAGAAGTGAAAGGCATATTTCTATCTAAAGCACTTTTGCATGGGTTTATTCTATTTGCACGTTCTTCACCTAAGAAAATATCGCGGTGTCTATCGCCCCAATAGTAGGTATGAACAGGGAAAAGAGCAGGTATCATGCCTAGTTTTTCCATTCTGTCTAATTGGTCTTCGCGAACAGTTTGGCAGTGAATGATAATGTGACGAGCATCTTCACGAGGAAAAGCCTTTTGTGCTGCTTCTGCCGCGTTTATTATAAATTCAATTGCACCATCGCCGTTACCATGCGTTGCAATTTGCCAACCTTGCTTGTGGTATTCTATAAAATTTGCCTCGAATTTAGGGTAGTCAATAACTGTATACCCGCACCATTCTTCTTTATTAGGCACATCTATTATTACATTATGGTAAGGCTTGCTTAAGAAGGCTGTGAAGCCTTGTATGCTACCATCTACAAAGTTTTTAGTTGCTCCTAAACTTAGCATATTATCTTCACGAGTTTGCGTGCCAGATTTTGTGGTTTTAATACCCGCAAAGTGCTGACCTTCTTTATTCTCTTCACCCATTGTTGGAAAAAATTGTACTCTATTTTTAATATGCCCAGCATCAATTGCTTTATTTAGCCAATTGTATTCATTTGAATTAATTCCACAAGCTTGTACAGTAGTTACACCTTTAGAAATATATCTATCACTTCCAGCGGCTAATGTTTTAAACCAGCCTTTTTCTTTCATTTTAGGCATATACTTCATAAGATTTAAAAAGGCATTTTCTTCTAATACACCGTTAGGATTACCATTTTCATCTCGTCTAATAACGCCACCTTCTGGATTTGCCTTGCCTTTTTTAATGCCTAAACCTTTCATTACAAGGCTATTTACTACGCCAAAATGCCCGCTAATATGTGATATTATTATAGGATTAAAGCGTGAAACCTCATCTAATTCTTTTGCTAAGGGGTGCCTTTTTTCTTCAAGCATAGTATCATCATAGCCAAAACCTAAAATTGGCAAGAAGGGAAATTTCTTTGCAGCTTTAAGTTTTCTTTTAATATCAGCTATGCTTTTTACATCACCCATTGGCCAAGGCGATAAATCTACAAAATTTGCAAAAATTCGCCCTGCAAGCATGAAGTGACTGTGCGGGTCAATAAAGCCTGGTAGCATTGTTTTGCCTTGTAAGTCTGCCATAATAGTATTTTCATCTTTATAACTAGATAGGCTTTCTAAAGAGCCAAGAGCAAGGATTTTATCGTTTTTAACTGCTAATGCTTCAACGGTTGAAGCTTCCTTATCCATAGTAACTATTTGTCCATTAAAATATATTTTGCTTGCTTTACACATGTAACATTCCTTTTTTTTATTGTAGACAATAGTCTATTTTTGCCATTTATACAAGCATAAAAAAACTGCCCTACATTTGTAAGGCAGTTTTGTATTCAATATTGTTAATATACTAGAATTGCTTTTTCCAACTTCCTAGTTTCATAAAGTGAATAACAAGTGGAACAGCAATTAAATAACCTACGTTCATTAGCACAAACCAACCTGGTATTCCAGGTGCAAATGGTTTTGTAAGTGTATACGGATTTAGCACAAATATAGCAAACACGTTGAATAAACCAATTTCAACTGCCGCAGGGCTTTCAAAGTCTGGGTCAATAATACGAAGTAATAGTAAACCAGAAGCCGCTGTACCAGTACATAAACCAAAAGTAGCCACCATACGTTCAAAGCCATATTCTTTTTGTCTTCTACTAAAGAACATAACAAACCATACAGTTGCAATAGTAGCAAGTATACATGTTACTAAGAAAGGAGCTAGCATTGTAGCAATATCAGCAACAGCAATACTCATAAATACAGCACAAAGCATAATATCAACAGAAGTACCAGTAATACGGCGTACTGTATCTTGGTCAATAAGATGTGCAAAACCTAATTTATGTGCAAGTTTACGTAAAATAATACCAAAATATAAACACCAAATAAAGTTCAAGCCAACACCAAGAGCTTTTAAAAACTTAGGTGCATACATTCCCCAACCAACTGCCCAGCAATATGCAACTAAGTAAACCACTACAAATAAACCAAGGTGTAGGGCAAAACTATCTATATTAGCAGGGTGTGCAGTTGCGTGTGCGTTTACAGGGTTATTGCCTTTATTGTATAAACCTTTACGAAATTCGTCGCTTAATTTACCACTACCATCGCTTGCCCAGCCTTTTTTAATTCCAAAGAAAGTAAGTGCTACACCTACAAGACCAGCTACTAAGAAGCCAACAGCCGCAAAAGCAATACCCGCAGAAACAGCATATTGTGTTTGGAAAGAATTTTCCCAAATAAGAGCAGTTGATTGTGCTTGACCTGGACCTTGTGTGAAACCTGAAGCTACTAGGAAACCATTAACAGGGTCAATATCAAAACCAAGAACTTTATCAAAGAATTGGAACACGCCATAACCTGTTAATGCTTGTGCAGCATAACTAAATGCGAATACTAAACACACCCATAGCGAGCCTTTTAATACTGCCTGACCAACATTTTTTTTGCCCCCGCCTGGTTCAAGCATACCAAGCCCAACAAAGCCAAAAGCAAATAAGTGGAAAACTAAAATACTATATTGTCTTGGTATAATTTCTTTCCAACCTTGTGAAGTAGGAACACCCACCAAGCTTACTGGTAAACCAAAAAGCTCACTATTGATAAAGAAAAAACCTATAATACCACCTATAAGAGCAGCAGGTAAAAGAGTTGTTTGTAAAAATTTAACTTTTGAACGTAAAAACACCCCTAACAGGAGGAACACGCCAATCCAACCAATAGCTACAATGTTGGGATAAAAGGTTGCTTCCATAAATACTCCTTTCTAAAAAATTAATACATATTTCTACCTAGTGCTACGGTAAGTTTCCGTACGCAACTTCATTACCAATAATAGTTGTTAAAATTTTAATATCTTTAATTTTCATAGGATCTATTGTAAGTGGATTTTCCTCTAAAATAACCATATCTGCCAATTTTCCTGGCTCTAAACTTCCTTTAATGTCTTCTTCAAAAGCTTGATAGGCAACGTTAGAAGTAACTGCACGTAAGGCATTTATTACATCAACTCTTTGTTCTTCACCTAAAACTTTTCCGCTAGAAGTAACACGGTTTACGGCTGACCATACAGAAAGTAATGGGTCTATTGGTGTTACGAAAGTATCGTTATGGTTGGTAAAAACAATTCCTTTATCTACTGCACTTTTACAAGGGCTGATACGTCTTGCCCGGTCTTCACCTAAGAAAATATCGCGGTGACGGTCGCCCCAATAGTAGGTATGCACAACAAAGAAGGCAGGCACAACGCCAAGTCTTTTTATTCTATCTAATTGGTCTTCACGCACTGTTTGGCAGTGAATAATTATATGACGAGCATCAGCACGGGGGTATACTCTATTTGCATTTTCATACGCATCTAAAATATTTTGAATAGCGTCATCGCCGTTGCCGTGAACTGCAATTTGATAGCCCTCGCGATGTAATTTTAGTATTCTATCAGCAAGTGCTTCATGGTCTTCAATTGGGTATGCCCTCCACATTGGGCCACCTGGTAAATCATATACAACTTTATGGTACGGATTACTTAGAAAAGCTGTATAGCATTGAATACTACCGTCTGCTAAAGTTTTTGCTGCACCAAGACTTAACATTTTATCTTCTGTAAGCTGAGTACCAGATTTTGTTGTAGTTAGGTATGACCTATCTGATTCTCCTAAAGCGGAAGGATAAAAGTTAATACGTGGCTTTAAAACTTTTCTTTTATGCCCTTCTTTGAGCATATTTAAAAAATGCTCTCCACCAAAGCCCTCTTGAGCAGAAGTAACGCCCTTTGCTGTATAGCGTTCAGAAGCTACTTTTATTGCATTCATGTAATCTTCTTCTGTAGCTGGCGGAATAAATGCTTGAATACGAGCATACGAGGCAGGTTCTTCACATACTCCGTTCAAGCTACCGTCTTCATAACGGCGAAATACACCACCGACAGGGTCAATAACATCTTTTGTAATACCCGCAAGATTAAAGGCGTAGGAATTGAATACAGTTATATGCCCTGAAACGTGCTTTAGCATAATTGGGTTATCTGGCGAAATGTCGTCTAAATCACGAACTTCTGGGTGTCTTCCTTCAGCTAGAAGAGTATCATCATAGCCAAAGCCCATTACCCAATCGCCTTTTTTAGCTGCTTTAATTCTTTGTGCTACTTTTTCTTTTAACTCTGCTATTGATTTTACAACTCCAACAGGCGGTGAAGATAAATCAATGTATCTAGCATACATATCACCAGCAGTTATAAAATGGCCGTGGGCATCGATAAGCCCAGGAAGCATGGTTTTCCCTTTGAGGTCAGTCATAATAGTATCTGAATTTTGATACTGCATAACTTGCTCTTTACTACCAACTGCAAGAATAGTATCCCCTGCAATGGCTATTGCTTCAACTTCGGAAGCTCTACTATCCATGGTTATAATAGTACCATTATAGTAAATTTGATTTGCCTTTACCATATCCAACTCTCCTTATATAAAGTATATTCTTAAACAAGCAGTTAAGCTGCTTCTTTTTTCAACATGTACTCTACTGAATCTGTCTTTTTTATCATGCAAACCATAGCAAAGGCGGCGAAGATAACAAAAAGAAAAACTATATATGGAATTGTGTAAGAACCAAATAATGTGTACAAAGCACCGATTAATATGTAACCAAATGATTTTAAAGCTATCATTATAGAACCGTATTGATAGGCTTTTTTGAAATGAGATTTACCGTATAAATAGTATAATAAGGCTGCAAAAACTGGCCAAGAACCACCACTGCTTAAACCAAATACTGTAGCAAATAAAAATAATGAAAAAGTTGTTGCTGGCATAAAGAATAAGCTTATTCCAACAAGACAACCAAGTAACATAAGACGCATGCCTAATAATGGATTTGTTTTATCCATAATAAAGCCCCAAAAATATTTACCCACTAATGCACATATAGCAAAGTAACTAAGCATTAAAGTAGCCATTGTGGTAGTTATACCATAACTTGTAAAGGCTGGTACAAGCTGGCTCATAATACCAGCACCGCCCATTAGGGTAAGCCCATAACTTACACTTACAAGTATTGAGGTTTTATCTTTATAAAAGGTAAGAAAATTTTTAGTTATCCCTGTAAGGGCTTGTGTTCTTTCTAGCGTTGCTTCTTTCTCAACTATAAGTTTTTCTGCATCGTTAGGATTAATTGTAAATTCACTTGGTGTCACGTTATCTGGCAACAAGCCCATTTCTGCGGGGGTATCGCGAATTACTTTAAAACAAACTGGGGTAAAAATTAGAAGAATAATTCCAAGTATTGTATAGGCTACTTGCACACCAAAAGCAGTAATTAAAAATAAAATAAGAGTTGGTAAAGTTACGCCTGCTAAAGAAATGCCTATATTTACCACACCTAAGGCACGCCCTCTGTAGGCAACAAACCAGTTGCTTACAAGAATATTTGCAATTGCACCGCCGCATAATTGCCCGCTTGCCCAGGTAATTGAAAAAGCAATTGTAAAAAATAAAAAGCTATCTGCAAGCCCCATTGCTATAAAACCTAAACCGCCAATCAATGCACCAAGTGTCATTAATGTTCTAAGCTTAAAATGAAATGTTAACGCAATAAAGGCAAAAGTTCCTACAGAAACAGCAAAAGAGGCTATCCCCATTGAAGAACTAATAAGTGCTGTAGACCAGCCATGTAATTCGCTTAACGGTGTAATGAAAACATTCATCATGTAAATCATGCCACCATAAAGCATTAAGTTACCAAAAAGTCCTGTACCTGCAATCTTCCAACCTTGAAACA
>CAYJFV010000012.1:0-3449 GCA_964369275.1 uncultured Desulfovibrionaceae bacterium | reverse complement strand
TATGTGCGACGTAAAAATAGACATTATATAAACTTTCTAAGTACATATTAATTCTAAATTATAACAAAAGTCAACTCAAATATAACATACTTTTGTATTTTTTTTCACAATGTAACAAAACATTTCCGCCAAAACATGTTATAATCTTACTTTATATTGATTTACTTAAGTAACACAAACAGCAATTTTTAATTATTTTTGTGAAAAAAGCTATATAATTGATGCTTCTTCCCTTGACAGACGGTAAAGTATGCACTAGCTTTATCTGCAACATATAGTCGTGGTAAATTATTGAGGTAGTTATGGGCAAAAGTTTAATTATTGTAGAGTCACCTGCGAAGGTTAAGACTATTAAAAAATTTCTAAGTAAAGATTATTCCGTTCACGCAAGCGTTGGTCATATACGTGACTTACCCTCGAAAGTATTAGGCGTTGATGAAACGAATAATTTTACGCCTCAATACGAAACAATTAAGGGTAAAGAAAAAGTTGTTAGCGAACTTCAAGCCGCTGCTGCCAAAGCTGATACTGTATACCTTGCACCCGATCCTGACCGTGAGGGTGAAGCTATTGCATGGCATATTGCTGAAAGTATAAAGAAAAAAGCAAAAGATATACGCCGTATTCAATTTAACGAAATTACCGCAAAAGCTGTTCAAGATGCACTAAAAAAACCACGTGAAATTAATGTAGATTTATTCGATGCACAGCAAGCACGCCGTGTTCTTGATAGATTAGTTGGCTATAAAATATCACCTCTTCTTTGGAAAACTGTAAAACGCGGAATTTCTGCGGGGCGTGTACAATCCGTTGCGTTGAAACTTATAGTTGAGCGTGAAGAAGAACGTAAAGCTTTTACACCTGAAGAATATTGGTCATTTAAAGCTCTTTTACAAAAAGATGAAAAAAATGCTCAAACTTTCAAATCAGAACTACATAAAATTAACAATAAAAAAGCTCATGTTCCAAACCAACAAGCAGCTGATGCTTTAGAAAAAGAATTAAAAGAAAATCCATGGGTTATTTCTTCTATTGAAGAAAAAGAGCGTTCACGTTCTGCTCCGCCGCCTTTTATTACTTCTACACTGCAACAAAGTGCGAACCAACGTTTAAACTTTCCTGCTAAGCGTACCATGCAAACAGCCCAAAAACTTTATGAAGGTATTGAACTTGCTGGTAGAGGAATGACAGCGTTAATCACCTATATGCGTACAGACTCTGTGCGAATTGCAGATGAGGCTCGTACTGCGGCACTTGAATTTATAGAAGAAAGTTACGGCAAGGAATATCTTGGTGGTAAGGGTAAAGGCAATGTTTTTAAAAGCAAAAACAGCTCTCAAGATGCCCACGAAGCAGTTCGCCCAATTGATGTTACTATCACGCCTGATTCTGTAAAAGCCGACCTTTCACCAGATCAATATAAAATTTATAAGCTTATTTGGGAACGTTTTGTTGCTTCACAAATGGCACCAGCGAACTTCCATGATACAAATGTATTTATTGAATGTGGTTCTACCCAGTGGAAGTCACGCGGGCAAAGAATTTTATTCCCTGGTTATTTGCTTGTTTCTCAATCTTCTAGCGGTGATGATGATGAACTTCTTCCACTTCTACAAGAAAAAGAAGCTCTTAACTGTGCTGAACTGAAAAAAGAGCAAAAATTTACGCAACCACCAAGTAGATATACAGAATCTACCCTTGTTAAAGAACTTGAAGAACAAGGAATTGGTCGCCCATCTACTTATGCAACTATCATCACTACTCTACAAGACCGTGACTATGTTCGCTTGCAAGATAAAGCCTTTATTCCTACAGATTTAGGAACAGTTGTTGTTACTCAGCTAAACGCGAATTTCCCTACTCTTATGGATATTCACTTTACCGCTCAAATGGAAGCTGACCTTGATAAAGTTGCAGATGGCGAATTAGGTTGGGTGAAACTTCTTTCAGATTTTTCTAAAGACTTCAACCCTACTCTTGAAGCGGCCCAAAAATCTATGACACAAATGAAGCAAGGTATTGAAACCAATATGCTTTGCCCTGAATGTGGAAAACCGCTTGTAGTAAAATTTGGTAAAACTGGTGAATTTATTGCTTGTTCTGACTATCCAACATGTAAATTCACTTCCGACTTTACACGTAATGAGCAAGGTGAAATAGAACTAGTAAAACGTGAAAAAGCAGAAGCGAAGAAAATTGGCACTTGCCCTAAATGTGGTGGCGATGTTGTGCTAAAGCATTCAAGAACAGGTGCAAGATTTCAAGCATGTGCAAATTATCCAAATTGTAATTATACAGCTTCTTTTTCAACTAATGTTAAATGTCCAAAATGTGAAGACGGGCAATTAGTGGAAAAATCAACCAAGAAAGGTAAAGTTTTCTATGGCTGTTCAGCCTACCCTAAGTGCGATTACGCTTCTTGGAATGAGCCAAGCACAACACCATGCTCGAACTGTAATACTCCAGTTACTTTTATTAAGCGTTCACGTTCGCAAGAACAAAGAATTTGTAATGAATGTGGGCTTATAGAAGATATTAACGACCATAACTAAAAATAGGAATAAAAATGATTTTCGACATATTAAAAAAAGATGAACAAAAACTTATAGCTGCATGGCATAATGAATTTTTTGCTCATCATGGTTTAGACTCTGTTGGTGTTTCACGCACTGTAACCGACCAATTTTTAAACCCTGTTGGCTACGTTGTAAAAGATGCAACCACCATTTTATTTAAAGCTATTATTGGTGAAGATGCCGACCAAACTTTAATTAAGAAAAACCTTGAAGATTTAATAAAAATTCAAGCAATTCAACAATTAAGTCCTGCTCAAGCATTATTACCACTTCGTGCAATTAAAGAATTAATTTATGCTCATATACAAAAAGAATTAAAATCTCTTGAAGATTTTAATACATATAAAGAAATTGTTGATAGAGTTGATACGCTTATGCTTATGGCTTTTGATATTTATGCACAAGATAAAGAAACTTTATATCGCATACGTGTAAATGAAGTAAAAAATGCACAAAGCCAAATTCTTCGTTTTGCACAATCTAAGGGCTACCCAGTAGATACTATTGAATGATATGAGTAAAATTATTCGTCACGAACACGCAGATAATTCTGAATGTTTGTATATAAAAATAAGCCCCTCGCAGGTAGGAAATTTCAGATTTCTTATAGAAGCTTACGATAATTTAGCTTTATTTACTGTACTTGATAAGTATAAGGCAATTTTAAAAGTTTTTTATTCACCGCATCAAGCAAAAGAAGCGAAAGAAAGACTTGTAGATATGCAAAGCTTTGTTGAATTTGAATTTTTAGAATAATTTATTATAAAACGCTATCTTGCATAAGATAGCGTTTTTTATTTGCAGAAAATTTGCTTATTATATTTTTTTATTTCTTTTGATTACATACTAAAATTCTATTCCCCAAAAAATCTT
>CAYJFV010000011.1:0-13705 GCA_964369275.1 uncultured Desulfovibrionaceae bacterium | reverse complement strand
CATATTTCCTGGATTCTATTAAGTTAATCTTCATATAATAAAATATCCGACACGCATAAATCACAACAAAATAGTTGACAATGCGTTTTTTTTATTTCATAACAATTTGCAAATAGTTCGCAAATTGATACTGGAATAAATATGAGTAAATATAAAACCGAACAAAGACAAAAACTGCTAGAACTTTTTAAAAAAAGTGACCATCAAACCTTTTCTGCCCGTGATATCCTAAGCCAATTTCATAGTGAAGAAATTAGCATTAGTGCCATATACAGAAACTTAAAAGAAATGGAAAAACAAGGGCTTATTTGCAAAGTAAATGAAAAAGGGCGTGCAGAAGCTTTATATCAATACGTGCACCCGCAAAGTTGTGTTGGTATTATTCACCTAAAGTGTGATAATTGTGGCAACACTTACCATATAAATCGTCATGTATCTAATATGGTATTAAATATGGCAAGCGACGAACTAAATTTTAAAATCAACAACTCCGCCGCCTTTCTTTACGGATTATGTGGCAATTGTTCAATAACAATACGATAAAAGGAATTTTATGAAAAGCAAATTTCTTCTTGCAATGCTATGTGCTTTAGGCATTACATATAATACAACAAACGCTTACGCTATTCAATCAGCTAATAAGGCAGATAAAATTGATATAGTTGCAGCCTCTTTCCATGAATATGATTGGCTTTCGCAAATTATAAAAGGTAAAGAAGATAAATTTACACTTACACTTCTTTTAGATAACGGCATTGATATGCATAACTTTCAGCCTAGTGTACAAGACATTGCATTAATCACCTCGGCTGATTTTTTTGTGCATAATGGCGGTGTGTCGGACTCTTGGCTAGAGAACATTTCTGAAAGTGCTATAAATCCAAATCTTGTTATCTTCAATGTTCTTGAAATGCTTGGCGATGATGTAAAAATGGAAACTATTGTCGAAGGTATGCAAGAAGATCACTCTGGGCATGCACACCACGAAGAACATAAGCATGAAGAACACGAACACCACGAGGAACATGCCCATAACCATCAGCATGACGAACATGAACACAATGAAGAATGTGACCATTCCCACAACGAACACGCTCATCATGAAGAACATGCTCACCACGACGAGCATGAAGCGATATCTGCACATGAAGATGAACATGTTTGGTTATCTTTAAATTATGCAATAGAAATATGCGAAATGCTTGAAAATGCTATTTCTGAATTAGATCCTCAAAATGAAAGTGTTTATGAAAGTAATACAAAAAAATACATTGCAAAGCTAGAAATACTTGATGAAGAATATCAAGATGCAGTTGCAAAGTTACCACGTAATACTCTTATTTTTGCTGATAGATTTCCTTTTCTATACATGATGAATGACTATTCAATAGACTATTACGCGGCTTTCCAAGGTTGTTCAGCTGAAACAGAAGCGAGCTTTGAAACAGTTTCATTTCTTAGCAAAAAATCAAATGAATACAATGTAAACTACATACTTATCATAGATAATGGCTTAGAAGAACTAGCACAAACTATTATCAATACTAGTGGCAATAAAAATACAAAAATTCTTACCCTAAATTCGCTTCAATCTGTAACAGCAAAACAAATTAATAATGGTGCAACGTATTTATCTTTAATGGAAGACAATTTAAACGTGTTAAAACAAGCGTTGAAATAGGTATTTTGTGGAAATTAGCTGTAAAAATCTTGCTGTTGGTTATAATAATATTCCCTTACACAGTGCTATAAACCTTACAATTCCAAGTAAAAGTTATGTATGCATTGTGGGTGAAAATGGAAGTGGAAAAAGCACACTAGTAAAAACTATTCTTGGTTTACTTCGCCCCATTGAAGGGAATATTCACTTTGGCACAGGCTTAAATTCTACTGATATTGGCTACCTACCACAGCAAACACATATTCAAAAAGACTTTCCAGCTTCCGTATTTGAAGTTGTTCTTTCAGGTTGTTTAAATAAAATGGGTCTACGCCCTTTTTATAACAAAAATGAAAAGCAAAAAGCAAAAGATATGCTTGAAAAACTTCACATTTCAAACCTATACAAAAAAAGTTATAGCGAGCTTTCAGGCGGTCAGCAACAACGTGTATTACTTGCAAGAGCCTTATGTGCAACAAATAAAGCCCTATTACTTGACGAACCTACAGCAGGTTTAGATATAGCTACTACTCAAGAATTTTATAAAATAATAAAATCTTTGAACAATGAAGGCATTACTATAGTTATGATTACACACAATCTAAACGAAGCTATAGCAGATGCGGACTATGTTTTACGCGTTAATAAGCATGAAATAGACTATATGACTGTTTCAGAATATAAAGGAAGTAGCAGTAATGATTAATACTCTTTTAGAATACATGTCATATTCATTTGTAATATATGCATTTATAGTTGGTATTCTAGTGGCTTTTTGCTCTTCTTTGCTTGGGGCAACTCTTGTATTAAAAAGGCTATCTTTTATAGGCGATGGGCTTGCTCATATAGCTTTTGGAGCTATTGCAATTGCCTCTGTTTTTGATATTGCCAAGCAAGATATTTTAGTTTTTCCGGTAACTGTAGTTTGTGCAATAATTCTATTAACAATGGGGCAAAATACAAAAATTAGGGGCGATGCGGCAATAGCGATGATGTCTGTAGGCTCGCTTGCTATTGGTTATCTTTTAATGAATGTATTTTCAACCTCTACTAATTTAGCGGGTGATGTCTGCACCACTTTATTTGGTTCTACTTCAATTCTTACGCTTACGAAGTATGATGTTATTACCTGTTTAATTTTATCTTTTTTGGTAATTTCTATATTTATTATATTTTACAATAAAATATTTTCTGTTACTTTTGATGAAACTTTTGCTCGTGCAACAGGAATAAACGCGGGTTTATACAATATTATTCTAGCTATAATTATTGCAGCAGTTATTGTTATTGCTATGAATTTAGTAGGCTCTTTATTAATTAGTGCATTAGTAGTTTTTCCTGCTCTATCAGCTATGCGTATTTTTAGGAATTTTAAAACAGTAATTATTGTTTCTTCTATTATTTCTGTGTTTTGTGCCTTTTTTGGTATAATTATTTCTATATTATTTGGCTCGCCTGTTGGTAGCACAATTGTTACAATGAATATTGCTATTTTTCTTATATTTAGTTTACTTAGTTTTATAAAGAAGGGTTGAAAGGCATGAAAAAACTATTTCAAATATGTGCAATGTGCTTTCTAGTGTTTAGTCTTTCAGGTTTTGTAATTTCTGAAGAGTTAGCAAAACAAAGCGATACATCTAATAATTTAACACAAAGTGAAGATGTAGATTTTGATTTGACGAAGCTTAGCTCCACAATGATTTATGCACAAGTATTTGACCTTTTAGGACACCCTGATAAATACCTAGGTAAAACTTTTAAATTTGTGGGCGAATATGATAGTATTTATGTAGAATCTTTAGAAAAAGAAATTAGATTTCTTATTATTCATGATGCCACAAGCTGCTGCCCACAAGGTTTAGAAATTGAATTAGCCGAGGGTATACCTACCCCAGCACAAGAAGAATTAGTTGTGGTTGAAGCAACATATTTGCAAGAAAATACCGACTTTCAACGCCATTATATGAATATTTATAAACTAAAAAAAGTAGAATAATATAAATTCTTCTTATTTTGTTATTTACCCAGTGTATTATTACTATTGCAAATTTGATAGTGAAATTTTTACACAAACAATAATTACTATATTGCAAGAATAAATTGATACCATGAATTTTTTTCAGTTTAGTATGTCAATTTAACTTTGCAGGTTTGTAACATTATATAAAAACCTTAATATAATCTGTTACTTGCCTTAAATAGCTTTATGTTTTATATTTAAAGTAGTTCTTTTGTGTTATTTTTATTTTTGATACCATTTTAAAACCAAAGGATACCGCTATGAAAATGTCTAAAATTATTTTTATGCTTCTTATTTTAACAAATATCATAGGCGTTACCTTTGTAGCAAATAATAGATATAAAGAATTACTCGCAAATGAGCAGGAAATTTTACAATCGCATGCAGAACGCCTAAAGCAAAACATTGAATCGCAAATAATGGTTACCGACATTTTAGACCAAGTTATTCAAATTAATCATGGTACCATTTCTGAAGAAGATTTTTATGATTTAGCTGAAGTTTTAGCTACTCGCCAAATTGTATCTTCAATTGCGTATATCCCAGATGGTGTAATCAAATATTTATATCCGCCTGAGGCTGGAAAACGTGTAGTTGGGAATAATGTTTTTACAAGCAAAAATGATTCTGTTGACTCTAAAAAAGCAAGAGATACTAAAGAAGTTGTAATATCTGGCCCTTACGAGCTTTTTCAAGGTACAGATGGTATAGTTATAAGAAACCCTGTATATTATAACGATGAATTTTGGGGAATTGTTACTGTTGCACTTGATGCTAGAGATCTTTTTGAATACGTTGGGCTTGGAAGCCTTGAAAGACAAGGTTATGAATTTCAGCTTGCTACTGAAAAAATATTAGCTACGCAAAGCTCTGAATACTCTTCCACTGGGGCAGTCACAAGCAATGTAAAAGTTGGAAGTAGTGCATGGAATTTTAGCTTATACGTGAAAGACAAAACAAATATTGTTGTATCTGACGTAATGTTTTGGTTTCTAATATTCCTATTCTTAAACTTTATTCTTTATTATTTAATTCAACGCTTTGAATCAAGCAAAGAAAAGCTTGCGTATAAACTTGAACATGACCAACTTACAGGTGCATATAGTCGTTTAAAATTGCAAAAGTATTATGATGAATCAAAACATTTACCATTTGCATTATTCTTCTTAGACTTGAATAAATTCAAACCTGTAAATGATACCTATGGGCATAAAGTAGGTGATAAATTATTGCAGGCCTTTGCTGAACGCCTAAAAAATGAAATGCAAGCAGAAACCTTACTTGTTCGTTTAGGTGGCGATGAGTTTGTAGTTGTAACTCCGCATGTAGGCGATGTTGAACTAGCTGAAACAATTAAAAGAAAAATTATAACTCTATCTGAAATTGTTTTCCTTATTGACTCGCATCAAATAAACATTTCTGCAAGTATTGGCTATGTATTCTCTTCTGAAGCTGATAACCTTGAAAATTTACTTACCCTTGCTGATAGCAAAATGTACGCTGAAAAAGGTGACCGAGCAAGATAGTTTTTAAAATATTTTTTATAATATATAATACTACCTTCTGTATTATTTAAAATGTATATAGTTTTTTGCAGATATTCTAATTTACTAAATAAGCAAGCACTGTAATATCTTTTAAAGAATAGATATAAATGGCAATATTATATTTTACAGGAAATTGTATTTCTTAAACAAAGACTTTTAATACTTGACAATAATATTAGAATTATTTTAAAAATACCTCTCGTAAAACTTATTTAATGTACAGAATCATTATGTTATGACAATACGTATAGTTTTAAATTTTATATAATCATAAATCTACATATTTTTATATTTAATATATTGCTTTTTATATTGGAAAATACTATAATAAAAAAATAAAAATTATGTTTTACGCCTTATCGAGATTAGTATGAAAAAATATTTATTTATAGCTATATCAATATTAGTTATCTTATTTATATTTATTACTTTAAATTTAAGTAACAAAAATATTGGCGTGTTAAATATTCCCACACCAAAAATTGAAGTTACTACCGAACATGCTGCGAATACATTTTTATTATCAGAACTTGATGAAACTAGTAAAGTTGAAATAAATTTATGGACTTTTCCTGTTGGCGATTATGTTAAACTTGAACTTGTAAATAGTTTTGTTGAAGAATTTAATAAATTATATCCGAATATTACTGTAAATGTTACCACACTTGACTATGCCACAGGCGATGCTCTTATAGAAGAAGCAATTGAAGCTCGTCAGGCACCTGATATTGTAATGGAAGGCCCTGAACGCTTGCTTGCTAACTGGGGTGCAAGAGGTTTACTAATTGATATTCAAGATATGTGGGATAATGAAACCCGTGCAAATATTGCAGCTGTATCACAAAGAGTAGTAGATGCATGCCAAGCACCAGACGGGGCATTTTATATGTACCCAATGGTTATGACAACGCACGTTATGGCAATTAATTATGAAATGTTTGAAAAAGCAGGTGCATTAAAATATATTGATCAGGAAAACCGTTCTTGGACTACTACTGATTTTATTGCAGCAATGCAAACTATACGCGATAGTGGTCTTACACAAACACCAGGTGTAATTTACACAGGCGGGCAAGGTGGCGACCAAGGCACACGAGCTTTAGTAAGCAATTTATACAGTGCAAACTTTACAAATAAAGACCATACCGCATATACTATTGATAGTCGTGAAGGCATACAAGGCTTAGAATTATTACAAAAAATGGTTCAAAATGGTTCTTTAAGTCATAATGCAAATATTGCCGCCTCTGATGAATTGCAAATGTTTGCTGCACAAGAGACCGCAGTAACTTTTGCATGGAATGCAACTAACGAATCTTATTATGCTAGCCAAGTAAATTTTACACCTTTTGCCATGAATTTTCCCTCTGATAATGGCATTGCAGAATTACAAGGTGGAATTTGGGGCTTTGGTATATTCAACAATGGTAAAATGGAAAAAGTTTTAGCGGCGAAAAAATTTATTGAATTTTTAGTTGATAACGATGAACAAAGACAAAAAAGTATTATTGCTACAAATTTTTTCCCTGTGAACAGTGCTTATGGTAATGTTTATGTTGGAACAGATATTGAGTCTAAAATGGCAATTTATTCTGCTTTTTCATCAAACCTTGGTGATTATTATCAAATTACAACTGCATGGCCACAGCAACGAATTGAATGGTATAAAATGCTTCAAAAAGTATTTAGCGGAACTGATGCAAAAATAGCGGCTGAACATTATGTAACAACTTTAAATTCTCTTATTAACCCATAATTATAAGTTGCAAAAATAAAGGACACTATATAATGCCAAACTCAAAGAAAAATAATTCTATTCTGCTACTTCCCGTAGTAAGTGCAGTGCTTGTTCTTATTGTTTCTGTGTTCTTTTATAATATCTATATACGAGATAATATTAACAAGTTGGCTGATAATAACCTTGAACAGCTAGTTAGTACAAGTGCTGAAAGCTTTAACATTACCTTTGAATCAAGTATAAATTTACTAGAATCCTCAGCTTCACTTTTACCAGTGTGGGATTTTCTTCGCTACATTAACTTCAGCTCCGACGACTACGCATACCTAGCAAGAACATTTGACTACATGGTAGTAATTAATCCTTATGGTTATGCAGTTGGAAGTGATACAAATATTGGTAACCTAGCGAATCAAGGCTACTTTTTGCAAGCAATGAAAGGTGAAACTGTTATTAGTAAACCTTTATTATTTGAATTTAATGGTAAAGAAGCAATTGTTATTTCAACACCTATGATTGCACATGGCGAAACTCGTGGTGTGTTAGCTGGGCTTATATATCTTGATACTTTACACAATATGTTTAGCGACCCAATTCAGGGAGTAAGTGCTAACTTAATAATAGATGCCTCTGGTAATATAATATCAAATGGCATTGAAAATTCCGAGTTTACACCTTTATCAAATGCATACAATATAATAGCTAAACAAGGTGTAAAGAATACTGAAGCTTTCGAAGCTTTAAAAGAAGATATTATTAAGAAAGTTAGTGGGCAACAAATAATTGATATTAACGGGCAATTAAACCGTGTTATATATGAACCTGTTGGCATAAAAGATTGGGCTATTATGTCTATAATTCCTGAATCTATTGTACAGTCTACCACAAATAATATTATCATTGTTACTATTGCAATATCTATTGCCATTACATTAGTTGTAGCAATTTTTGGTTATATGATTAACTCTGCTCAAAGGCACACATTAGAAGAAATTGAAAAAGTTGCGTATACTTCACAATTAACAGAAATAAGTACCCTAGTTAAGTTCAAGCTAGATGCTCAAGACTTCCTTTTAGCACATGCCTCAAAAAGATTTTTACTTATAAAATTTGATGTTGAGAATTTCAGACTTGTCAATGAATCACTTGGTGTTGCTATGGGTGATGAAATACTTAAATGCATGGCAAAAGCAATTGATTACAAATCTTCTTACGCTTGTATAAAAGCCCACATTCATGCCGACGAATTTCTAGTAATGCTAGCCTATACCGAAGAAAACGTTAGAAGCTGGCATGAGGATTATTCTAAACGAGTTCTTGAAATGTTAGGCGATAAGGTTCACTACAATATTCGCATAGTAGCAGGCTACTACTATTTTGATACACTTAGCATTGATGATATTTCCACGGCAATCGAGCGTGTAAATATTGCACACCACTACGCAAAAGAAACAAAATCTTTATTAAGTGTGTACTCAGAAGAGTTCTTAGAAAGTGCAATAAAGAAAAAAGACATTGAAAATAACATGGAAGCAGCACTAAAAAATGGAGAATTTATTATGGTTCTTCAACCAGAACTTGACTTACAAACTGGTAAGTTATTCGGTGCGGAAGCTCTTGTACGCTGGCAAAGAGAATGTGGCTTAGTACGCCCAGATGAATTTATTCCTGTTTTTGAACAAAATGGCTTTATTCTAAAGTTGGATATGTACATGTTTGAACAGGCTTGTAAATACCTTCAAGCATGGATTAGCGAGGGAAGAAAACCTTTTGCTATTTCAGTAAACTTTTCACGAAAACATTTATACTCAACTGACTTTATTTCAAGTCTTCTATCTATATGCGAACAGTACAATGTTGCCACAAAATATTTAGGAATTGAAATTACAGAAACAAGCATGCTAAGCAATGAAGGTGATTTAATTTCACTTATGCACCAGCTAAAAGAAAAAAACTTTAAAGTGCTTATGGACGACTTTGGTTCTGGCTATAGTTCACTTGGCTTATTAAAAAATATCCCGCTCGATGTGCTAAAATTAGATAAAAGTTTCTTTGCTAATATCGAGCAAGAAGAAAGAAGTATTTCTATAGTACGAAGTGTTATCCAACTTGCTAAAAACCTTAATATCAAAACTATTGCTGAAGGTGTGGAAACATTAGAAACAATGAAAGCCTTAAAGCAGATGGAATGTGATATTGTTCAAGGCTATTACTATGCAAAACCAATGCTAAAAGAAGAATTAAAAGACTTTTATGATAGTGATGCAAGTAAGGTTAATATATAAAGTTTATTTTAACCGCGTAAATTTTTAGGAAGCTGAACATCATTATGCATGCAATACAATCTAAATGTAGTTGTGCATATTGATGTAAGTAATATATTCATATTTAAGCTCCAACCTAAATGGTTTAAAACTAAAAACATAAAGGCACCTAATACACTAGCGGAAGCATAAATTTCTTTTTTTAGAACAAAAGGTACTTCTTGAGCTAGCACATCGCGTATCATACCGCCAAAGGTTGCTGTCATCGTTCCTAAAAGCACAACACCATACCAGTCTATACCCTCATTAAGTGCTACATTCGCCCCCATACATGTAAAAACGCCAAGCCCAATTGCATCGCTTACATTTAACAGCCACATATTACGCTCTACTGTTTTTGTCATAAACAAAACTACAAAGGTTGCAAGAATAGACATTGCGGCGTACATACCATCAGCCAAAACAAAAGGTAATCTACCTAGCATAATGTCGCGTAATGTACCACCACCAGCGGCTGTCACGAAAGCAAGAACAAACATTCCATACGCGTCCATGTGCTTTTTATATCCAACTAATGCACCAGATATAGCAAAAGCAAATGTGCCAGCAACAGTTATCATGTATAAAAGATCAATATTTTCCATACGCATTACCTACATTTTTTGCATTGACTATATTAAATAAAGATAGACAAAGCTATGTAAAAATTTGTAATTAAGTTATTTTGTGCATAACACGCTTACCAACTTGAGTCAATCGCGACAGCATAAGCTAAGATAGTAAGCATACTCTCAGTGTTTTACGGGTTTTTATTTTTCTGCTTTAGCCATTACTCAATAAAATATAACTTTATTTATTAAAATCTTTTGCAATTATATTCTTATTATGTTACTCATTTATGAATACCCGAGTTGTTTTTTAAAATAACTCGATTACTGGAGAGTTAGTTGAAAAGCGATAGTACATTTTCAGCACGTATTAGTGTTAGAATACATAAAGAACGCTCTGTTTTTGGGCCTGGAACGGCTCAACTACTTCGTTGCATAGTTAGCCAAAATAGTGTTCGTAATGCTGCAAAGCTGATGGACTTATCTTATTCTAAAGCGTGGAAAATTATAAAGACTGCCGAAGAAGAGCTAGGTTATTCTCTAATTGAAAGGCAACATGGCGGAAAAGCTGGCGGTAGTGCAAGCTTAACTGTAGAAGGCAAAGAGCTACTAGAAAACTACGAAAAATTTAATAAGGATATTCAAGCCTATGCTAATAAAGTCTTCTCCAAATATTTCTAATAAGCAGAATATTTTTATTGAAGGTGAACTTGGTATAGGAAAAAGTTCATTACTCTTAGAAATTTCCAGTGAAGTAAAATTAAATTATTCTGGCTTTATGAGCCTTAGAATGATAGATGACAATAATAATTCTATGGGCTTTTATCTTGAAGATTTTACTAAAGTTCACTCTTCAATAATACATATTTCAAGCCCGCAAATTCTACAAGACAGAATATTAATGTCGGGCAATAAAACAAACAGAAAAATTCACTTACAAGCTTTTGAAGAAATTTTTCCTCTTTTTAAAAATGTCGACAATGTACAATGCTTTGTTTTAGATGAAATTGGAGGAATAGAATTACAATCGGAAGAATTATTTCAGCATATACTAGCTATTTTGCAAAGCAATATTCCCTGCATTGGCACAATAAAAAGCAAAGAAAATTTTTTACTTATGAAAAATACAATTTCACACAATTTTGAAGAAATTGAAAATAGAAGAAATAAACTAAAACAATATATTGAAGTTGTTAACTTAAATGCAAACAATAAAAACATTGTAAAAGATTTAATAAAAAGTAGATTAAACAGGAGTAATTAACATGAAAAAACTTTTCCCTTTAACCTTAGCCCTAATGCTTACACTAACTGCATGCAGTAGCAACGAAGAAGAAGCAAAAAGCGAAGCTTTTGCAACTATTACGGACCACGCAAATAATGTACTTGTACTAGAAAAAGAAGCTACAAAAGTAGTAACTAGTTACTATATAACAACTTCCGCTGTTTTAGGTGTAGGTGCAGTTGATAAACTTGTAGCCTTAGAAGATAATGCTGGCTATCGCCCATTATATGAGCATGTAGCACCACATTTATTAGGTATTCCAGGCGTAGGAACAGCAAAAGATGTTGATATTGAAGCAACGCTTGCCCTTGAGCCAGATTTAGTTATTTTACCTACTCGTGTGCAAGATTCAGCAAATACTCTTACCGAACTTGGTGTGAACGTACTCTCTGTAAACCCTGAAAGTAGCAAAGAATTAAAAGAAATGATTCGCATGATTGGTAAAGCAACAGGAAATGACGAACAAGCTGAAAAAGTTATTGAACGTGCAGAAACTTCTTTATCTACTTTAGACAAAAAGCTAGAAAATGCTAAAGCTCCAACTGTATATCTTGCAAGCAATAGCGGAATTTTAGTAACTGCTGGTGCTAAAATGTATCAAGATACTTTAATTGAACAAGCAAAAGCAATAAATGTTGCAAAAAGCATTGAAGATACATATTGGGCAGCTATTTCTTATGAGCAACTTATTGATTACAACCCTGAATATATAATAATTACCCCTGCCGCAAATTACGGCGTTGAAGAAGTATTAAACAACCCAAACATACAAATGCTTGATTGTATTAAAAACAAAAAAGTGTACAAAATGCCATCATCTCTTGAAGCATGGGATTCACCTCTTCCATCATCTTTTCTTGGTAGTTTATGGATAGCAAGCGTTGTTCACCCAGAATTTTACACAAATGAAGAATTTGTACTTGCAGTTCAATCTTTCTATAAAGATTTCTATGGTTTCAATGTAGAACCAAGTATGATAAAATAAGATAATTAGTATGAATAAAAATAGAACTGTCTATATTGTAACTACAGTATTTTTAGTGCTTGGTTTAGTTGCATCAATCTTAGTTGGAAAATATCCTTTGCAGATTTCAAATCTTCTAAATGGACACACTACTTCTATAGAGGTATTTTTTAACTTACGCCTAGCACGCACTATAATGGTTTTCATAGCTGGTTTTGCCTTGTCTATAACTGGCTATGTATACCAAACTGTATTCAAAAACCCAATTGCCTCGCCCGATATTATTGGCGTTTCATCAGGTGCATGCGTTGGGGCTGGTATAGCAATTGTATTTTTTGTATCTAATACCTTTACAACCGCAGTTTTTGCTTTTATTGGCGGTATGTTAGCTGTTTTAATTTCTATGACACTAGCAAGCCTTTCAAAAGAACAAAAAATTACAGCTTTGGTGCTTTCGGGTATTGCCGTTAGTGCCTTAGCTGATGCTATTCTTATGCTTATAAAAATGGCGGCTGATCCACTAGATAAATTAGCCGCTCTTGAATTTTGGACAATGGGTTCTTTTGCTTCTGTAACAATGAATAAAGTTACCCCAGTATTGCCTGTAGCTATTGGCACTACAATTCTTTTATGCTTGTTATATAGGCAAATAACCCTACTTTCACTTGATGCCGACGAGGCAAAAATGCTTGGTGTTCCTGTAGCAAAAATGCGTAGTTTGGCTATTATTGTTGCCACCCTTGCGGTAAGCGTGATTGTAAGCGTAATTGGACGTATTACTTTTATTGGATTAATTGCCCCGCATTTAATGCGATTATTAACAAAGTCGCACTCATTAAAAACAATGTTTTTCTCAGGCGTACTTGGTGCGGCAATTTTATTGTTTGCTGATTGTTTTGCAAGAAGCATAAGCGAAACAGAAATTCCTATTAGTATTTTAACCTCTATTATTGGTGCCCCCTTACTTATTTCTTTAGTGCTAAAAGGAGATAAGCAAGTATGAGTGTACTAAAAGTTTCTAAGCTCTGTGTAAAATACCATGAAAAAGAAATAGTAAAAAATGTTTCTTTTGAACTGCAAAAAGGAAATTTATACGCTTTACTAGGGGCTAATGCCGCAGGCAAAACAACCTTACTTAAGGGTATATGCTCGCTTATAAAGCATACAGGCGAAAGTATAGTTGATGGGCATGCCCTTTCAGGATTAAGCGAAAAACAAATAGCACAATATATAAGTTATATTCCACAAAGATGTTCGCTAAATATTCCTATAAGTGTGCTAGATGTTGTACTAATGGGCTTTACAACTAGCCTTTCAATTTTTGAATTACCAAATAAAGAACAAAAACATAAAGCCCTAGAAGCCTTAGAAAAAGTTGGCATACAAAAACTTGCAAACTCTAACTTTATGAAGCTTAGCGAAGGGCAAAAGCAATTAGTTATTATTTCCCGTGCCTTAGTGCAAAACACACCTTTAATGATTTTTGATGAACCAGATTCAGCACTAGACTTTCAAAACAAGCACATGGTTATTTCAATAATAAAACAAGTAGTTAGCAATGATAAATGTGCTTTAATTTGCTTACATGATGCAAATATTGCATTAAAATACTGCACAAA
>CAYJFV010000010.1:13799-14035 GCA_964369275.1 uncultured Desulfovibrionaceae bacterium | reverse complement strand
GTATCCTGCAATGCTAGCATCAACAGCCGTTGTAAACATTTTTTCTTTTAATCCCAAAGAAACTGTAGAACATTTTGAAAAGCATAAAAATATGCTAGCAAGCTTGTTCAATCAGAAATTAGATAAAGAATATCTTCAATTTATTGAAATTCTTACGGATACAATAAAATTACACGCTAAGAATGAGCTTTCTTCTGAACGTATGAAAAGCACGTACTCTCATTTATGCAGCACAG
>CAYJFV010000010.1:13262-13699 GCA_964369275.1 uncultured Desulfovibrionaceae bacterium | reverse complement strand
CAAATTATTCAAAGTCTTTACCTACAAATCAGCATATACATTTACTTGAAGAGCATGCACAAAATTTAAACAAAGCAACACAAAGCTATGCAGAGCATGCTCGTTCGCTTATAATCAATGCAATCAGCGAAGTTGAAGAATGGCATAGACAAACGCTAAAAGCTATTGATAGCCTTGAAGAGAGAATTATTCTTAATCTTTCTAATGAAATGCGTATACATGCTGAACGTTTAGGCAATAAATTTGCTAAAGAAAGCGAATGGAAAGAATTTGATGAGCTAATTTCTGGTTTGATTACTCAAGAATTAGTTGAAGATTTCAAAAAAGAACAAAGTGAGCATCTAGCCACTTGGGAAGAAAAAATTAGAATTTTCAATAATGAAGCGGAAAAACTTTCCTTAGAAAGCCTTGAAAAATTACAAAAATCTGCTGATGAA
>CAYJFV010000010.1:8475-13252 GCA_964369275.1 uncultured Desulfovibrionaceae bacterium | reverse complement strand
CAATCATCAGAGGAATTGAACTTACTTGTTGCGTCAAATTCTAGCTTCGATCATCTTCTTGTGCAGACAAATTCATATATGAGAAAAATTACCCTCTTGCTATCTGGGGCAGGAATTGGTATGCTTGCAAATACTGGAATAATAAATCTTCTTGCTCTTGGAACAGCAGGTTTAGCCTTTGTAACTAACCCTATTGTTATACCTTCGGCATTTATTCTTGGTATTGGGGCTTTTGCCTTAAATAAATTTAGTAACCCAACTAAATTAAAAGAAGCCTTCTTACAAAGAAAAGAAGAAAAAGTAAGGTTGTTTACAAAAAAACTTAAGCAAGAACTTTATGAGCAAGCAGCTGAAATTCAAGAAGAATTGCTATTTGCTTATTCTAGTTCAATACATAAGTCTTTAGCCCCCACATTAGAAATTATGGCTTCTGAAGCTGTAAATATGAATCTTTATATTCAAACCATTAAAACACAAAATATCAATTTAAATATAGAACTATGCACCACACAAGATCCTCAAGAAATAACAGAAGAAATCTAAGCTTAATTGTACTTATTTCTATTTTGTTTTTGACTATACTTTGGGCTTTATCGGCTGGGGCATATTCAATTAGTCCAACTGATATATTGAATACTTTTCTTGTAAAACTTGGTGTAGGTTCAGCACAAAGCATTGAAAGTATACATGAAACTATTATTTGGAAAATTAGAACTCCACGCACTTTACTAGCTATTATTGTTGGTATTGCCTTGGCTAGCTCTGGTACGTGCTATCAGGCGGCTTTTAGAAACCCGCTTGTAGAACCCTATATATTAGGTGTTTCTTCGGGGGCGGCTTTTGGGGCGGCACTTGCTATTGTATTTCCGCATACTTTTGGGCAAGTGCAAGTAATGGCTTTTCTTTTTGCTTTACTTGCTGTATTTCTTGCTCATATTTTAGCTATGCATAACAGCATGCGTTCATCAGTAACTTTAGTGCTTGCTGGTATTATTATTGGTGCTTTATTTACCGCTTTAGTTGGAATTTTACAATATATTGCCGACGATACCGCACTGCGTGAACTCACTTTTTGGACTATGGGTGCTTTATACCATGCAACATGGAATGATATTGCTATAAATGCCCTAACCACAATTCCAGCCGTTATTCTTATATGGCTTAGTACGTGGAAAATGAATGTTTTATCATTAGGCGATGAGGAAGCTCAAAGCCTGGGAATTTCGCCTACACGTTTGCGTTTGTATATTCTTATTCTTGCAACACTTATTGCAGCCGTTTCCGTTTCTACTGTAGGCATAATTGCATGGGTAGGCTTAATGATGCCCCACGCGGCTCGCTTCTTGTTTGGGCAAGATAATAGATATGTTTTACCAGCTGCCGCCCTTATGGGTGCTATTTATATTCTTGCATGCGATACCCTAGCACGTACCATTACAGATACGGAAATTCCTATAGGTATTATAACCTCTATTTTAGGAGCTCCATACCTTTTATGGCTACTACGTGCTAAAGGAAGTGAATTGTATGCAAGATAATATTCTTGAAGTAAACAGAATTTCTTTTCGCTATGCACAGTCCGACATCAATATTTTAGACGATATTTCTTTTGCTATTGAAAAAAATAGCCTTTGTGGCTTGCTTGGGCCTAATGGTTCGGGTAAATCTACTCTATTTCGTTGTTGCATGAACTTTCTTTCAACACACGAGGGAACAATTAAAGTTCAAGGAAATAACATACTTGAGCTTACACCAAAGCAATTGGCAAAACATATAGCCTACGTTCCGCAAGAACATAAACAGCCTTTTCCATTTTTAGTAGAAGATATGGTGCTTATGGGGCGTACTTCGCGTATGCATTCAGCCATAGCACCTAAAAAAGAAGACATTGAAATTGCAAATGTGTGCATGGAAAAAGTTGGCATAACTCACCTACACCACAAGCCTTTCAACCAATTAAGCGGCGGGCAAAGACAACTTGTGCTTATAGCAAGAGCCTTAGCTCAAGGTAGCCCACTTATGATGCTTGATGAACCAACTTCTGCCCTAGATTTCAATAATCAAATTTTACTTTGGGAATTATTACAATCACTTACACAAGATGGTATTACTATAATTGTTTGCACCCATGACCCTAACCATATATTATGGTTTTGTGATAATGCCCTTGTATTATCGCAAGGTAGGCTTCTTGCACAAGGTCACCCACATACTTTATTGAAAGAAGATGTTTTTTCTAAAATTTATGGTAAAACTTTCCATAGCGTAGAATTTAATAATTCTTACATGATTTACCCAAAACAATTACTTAAAAACTAAGATTATGAAACAGAAAAGATTAATTATATCAGCACCATCTGGTGGAAGTGGAAAAACTTTAACCTCTTTAGGGCTTGCTAGGGCATTAGTTGACAAAGGCGAGCAGGTTTTACCATTTAAAAAAGGGCCTGACTATATTGATAGTGCTTGGCTTGCTTTAGCGGCTAAGCAAAATACCTATAATCTTGACCCTTTTTTCTTAGATAAGCAAGAATTGCAAGCTCATTTCTTATCAATTTGCAAGAAATCAAGCCCTAATTCTATTGCATTAATTGAGGGGAATAGAGGTTTGTTTGACGGTAAAGATATTTTTGGTTCTTCAAGCACGGCAGAACTTGCTACTATTCTTGAAACACCTGTAATTCTTACATTTGATGCGAAAAAGTCTACTAGAACTTTAGCCGCTTTGATTAATGGCATGCTTTCTTTTGATAAAAGAATTTCTTTTCTAGGTGTAATTATTAACAATATTGCATCAGCAAGGCATGAAAAAACTATTGCTGATTGCATAAATTACTATTGCGATACTCCCCTACTTGGCTTTATGCCACGTTTTAAAGAAAATCCAATTCCTGAAAGGCACTTAGGGCTAAACCTAGAAATAGATGAAGATAATGAAAAAATACTTTCCAATTTAGGTGAAGTGTTCGCAAATAACATTGACATTCCTAATATTTTAGAACTTCTAAACGCACAAGAAGAAATTTCCTATTCCTCAATTGAGCTTCCAAAAAAAGAAGAACTTAGTGTAAAAAAAGCAAAAATAGGCTATATTAAAGATAAAGCTTTTTGGTTTTACTATACTGAAAATCTTGAAAGTCTTGAAAATGAAGGCGTTGAGCTTGTGCCTTTATCTATGTTTGCAGACAAAGAAGATTTAGAAAAGTGGAATGAAATTGACGCTCTTTATATTGGCGGAGGCTACCCAGAAGTGTACGCAAAAGAACTTTCGCACTCGCCATACTTACAAAAAATTAAAGAATTGGCGGAAAATAATTTTCCAATATACGCTGAATGTGGCGGTTTTATGCTGCTTACACGCTCAATTGCAGATACAGAGCAATCGTATAATATGGCTGGAATTTTTGATATAGATTTAGAATTTCATGTAAAACCACAAGGTTTAGGCTATATTGAGGGTGCAATAACTTCAAATAATCCCTTCTTTCAAAAAGATACTGCATTAAAAGGGCATGAATTTCACTATTCCATTCCTACAAATACGCCAAAAGAAACACATTTTTCTTTATCAAAAGGCGTTGGCATGGGCGGCGGAAAAGATGCTTTGCTTTACCGCAACACCTTTGCATCTTACACACATATTTATTCCTTAACCCACAAAGAATGGGCTAAAAATTTTGTAACTTTAGCCGTGCAATACAAAGAAAGTAGAGCTTAGAATATGCAAAAAACAGATAAATCTAATAGAACACTTTCTAAGAAAAGCAATAAAAAAGAAAGTAACAAAACTATAAGCAATATTTTGCAAGTTCCTGTTGATCTTCATAAACTTGAAGAAACAATAGGTTATATTTTTATTGATACAAAACTGCTTATTACCGCTCTTACACATTCTTCAGCTGTAAATGAATTGCCTGAAAGAGAGAAGAAAACAATTCTTGAACATAATGAAAGATTTGAATTTTTGGGCGATGCTATACTTGAACTTGTTATTTCAGAAGAATTATTTTCTCGCTACCAAAATGTACGCGAGGGCGTACTTACGCATACTCGTTCAAGCCTTGTAAATGAACAAGTTCTTGCCGAGCTTGCAAAAAAAATATCGCTTGATAAATATTTATATCTTGGTAAAGGGGCAGATTCACAAGGTGGGCGTCAGCTTCCCTCTATCTTATCAGATGCGTATGAAGCTTTACTTGCAGCTATATACCTAGATGCAAAAAATAATGCAAAATACAAAAACCAGCTAGAGCCTATAGTAACACTTATTCAAAAAAACTTTAATGATTTGTGGCCAGAAATAGCTATTCCAAAAAAATCTAAAGATTACAAAACCCTATTGCAAGAATTAACGCAAGAAAGATTTAAAGACACGCCAAAATATGCACTTATTGAAAGCACTGGTTTAGCACACGAAATGCAATTCACAATAGAGCTAACCTTACCAAATAATTTAAAAATTACCCAAACTGCAAAAAACAAACGCACTGCCGAGCAAGAAGCCGCTGCTAAAGCTTTAGAGATTTTAAAAAGTTAGAGTTTGTTTTACAGCAAAGCTCTAATAATACAAATAGTTCCTGAAAGCAGAATGGTAAAACGTAGAATTTTTGTAAAAAGCTGAATATCTAATTTTGCAACTAGTGGCCTTGCAACAGATAAACCAATTAATATTGCTGGTGCACCCCAAGCTAAGTATCCTATCATATCAGCACTATAAAGCCCCGCGGAATAATGAGCAAAAGTAGTAACAATTGTAGCAAAAATTGTAGTTGTATGT
>CAYJFV010000010.1:0-8465 GCA_964369275.1 uncultured Desulfovibrionaceae bacterium | reverse complement strand
TATGTAAAGTACCAAAAGTAACTTTAGTATCCCACCCTGTGTATAGAGCATACAATACAAGCGGTGGACCCGCAAAGGCAATTGATCCATTCAAAAAGCCCGAAGCAAAACCTGCTAATAAAGCAAGAATTGCATTAGATTTATTCTCTATACTTCCAGTATTGTTTACTTTTTTCTTTTTAGGTACTATTTGCCATAAAATAAAGGCTACAAGTATAATTCCTGCTGAAAGTTGAATAATATTTGCTGGTACATATACAAGTGTGTACGAGCCAAGCAAAACCCCAGGCACTGTGCCTACAAGCATAGGAATAAGTGTTTTTACATGGCAATATTTTCCATAAACTGCTACCATATAGCCTGATATAATAAATACTAATAATGCCGTAGTTGGTACAAGTATTTCTGAGGGCATAAACTGAGCCGTAATAGGCAAAGCTAGCATTGCACCGCCAGAGCCTGTTACACCATTAAAAAATGAGGCTCCAAGCCAAATAACAAAAAACAACACATATTGTAATGATACCATAATTACACCCTCTACTTTGTAGGCAAACTATATAGAGCAATTATACTTTTAGCAAGTAAAGAATTATCACAAAAAAAGCACGTATAAAACGTGCTTTTTTATCATACAATTCAAGAAGTTATTTACTTTTTTGCTAAAGCCATAATTAATTTAATTCTATTAATCTGGTTTGTTTCACTTGTAGAAGCGTCATAGTCTACCGCAGTAATATTTGCTTGTGGGTATCTTCTTTTTAGCTCTTTAATTACGCCACGCCCTGTAATGTGGTTAGGTAAGCAACCAAAAGGCTGCATACAAAGCACATTTGGAACGCCATCTTCAATAAGTTCAACCATTTCAGCTGTAAGTAACCAGCCTTCGCCTGTTTGTTGCCCTAAGGAAACAATACCATTTACTTTCTTTTTAAGCTTTGTAAAGGCAAGTGCAGGGTGGAAACGTTTACTTAGTTTAAGCATTATTGAAATTGGTAGGCGTGTAGTTAAGAATAAGCGTAGCACAATATTTAATGCCGCAGCCATTTTCTTGCTTGTTCCACTTGCTCCTAAGGTTTTATGATTATATACACCGCCAAATACGTTATAAATGAAGAAATCTAGCATATCAGGCATTACTACTTCACCGCCCTCTTCTTCTATAACTTCTACTGCTCTGTTATTCGCATCTGGGTGATATTTTAGCAGAATTTCGCCAACTAAACCAACACGCGGACGACGTGGAACATCTAACAATTCTAAATTATCAAAATCTTTTATTAATCCACGAACATTTTTATAGCAAGTAAGGAAAGAACCATCTTTCATACTTTCATGCATAATTTTTGTCCATTTTTCGGCTAGGGCGTTTGCACTGCCTTTTACCTTTTCATAAGGACGTGTACGGAATAATACTCGCATAAGTACATCACCATACAAAATACTTTGCACTAAACGCAAGAATAAAGGCCTATCAACAACAAAGCCAGTTTGCCCTTTATTTGTTGTAAGGTTGAAAGTAACAATAGGTACATTTTCAAGCCCGGCATTATTTAATGCTTTACGTAAAAATCCTACATAGTTAGTTGCTCTACAGCCGCCGCCAGTTTGAGTTATAACTAAACCAACTTTATCCTTATCCCAACCTTTTACTTTAATTGCATGCAAAAATTGCCCAATAACTGTAATTGCAGGATAACACGCATCGTTATTTACATACTTCAAGCCCATTTCAATGGCTTCACGCGGAACGTCTTCAAGCAATTCAGCCTTGTAACCACCAGCCCTTAATGAAGCTTCCAAAAATGGGAAGTGGAGTGGTGCCATTTGCGGAATTAATAAAGTATGAGTAGGTCGCATTTCAGCAGTAAATGCAGGGTAATCTAAACTTTCAAAATCAGTATCAACTTCCGAATATTGCTGTAATAAAGGCTGTTTTTCTTTCTTTTCTTTTTCATTCATAACAGCAAGTAATGAACGAATACGAATACGGGCTGCACCTAGGTTAAAGCCCTCGTCTATTTTAATTTGAGTATACAAAGACTCTCTATCAGTAAGAATTTCTTGACTTTGTTCAGCAGTAATTGCATCAAGTCCACAACCAAATGAAACTAACTGCACAAAAGCAAGTTGTGAGGGTGAATTAGTTACCTGATGTGCCGCACGGTATAAACGAGCATGGTATGTCCACTGATCCACAAAGGTTCTTTCAGGAATTTCTTCACTTAGGTAAGATATACTATCTTCTGTTAGAACAGCTAAGCCCATACTGTTGATAAGCTCTGGGATACCATGGTTTATTTCAGGGTCTATATGATATGGGTGGCCTGCAAGAACTATAGCTTTTTGATTAGTTTTTTTAATAGCTTCAATTATTTCAGCACCCTTTTTCTCTATATCAGCCTTGAATTTTTCTTGAATAGCATAGCCTTCAGCTATCGCATTTGCAATTTCAGTTTTGCTAAAACGCTGTAAAGGCTCTAACTTATGCAAGTTTGCCCCAAGGGTTTCATCATCAAAAGCTAGGAATGGAGCAAAATATGGAATAGAATTTTCACGTAATATTCCAATATTATTGTAAATAAGTTCAGGATAGCCCTGTACTACTGGGCAGTTATAATGATCGTCTTGGTCTTTAAATTCTTTGCTTTCATAAGGCAAGCAAGGGTAGAAGACAAAATCTACTTTTTTATCAATTAAATCGTATATATGCCCATGTGCAAGCTTAGCTGGGTAGCAAAGTGCTTGCGAGGGGATTGTGCTAATACCAAGATTATATAATTTCTTTGAAGAGTGGTTAGATATTTCTACTCTAAAGCCTAAAGTATGGAAGAAAGCGAACCAAAACGGATAGTTTTCATACATATTTAGCACACGCGGAATACCAACAGTACCAATATTGCTTGTTTCATGCGGTACATAATGTTCAAAAAGTCTTTTATACTTATAATCGAACATGTTATCTAAGGATTCTTTAACAACTATTTTGCCAGCACCTTTATCACAGCGGTTACCAGAAATAATTTTCTTTCCATTAGATAATTTTGTAATTGTAAGCACGCAATGGTTTGTGCAACCTTTACAACGAGTTGAAGAATTTGCAACATGGAAAGAAGCCAATTCTCCACTTGATAATATTTCAGGCAGAGCCGAAAAGTCTTTTTCTTGTTCTTCTTTTAGGCTTAGATATTTTTCTTGTGCCATAAGGGCAACACCAAAAGCACCCATTAGCCCAGAAATATCCATTCTAGTAACTTTTCTGCCTAGTGAAAGTTCTAAAGCACGCAATAAAGCAGTATTATAAAAAGCACCGCCTTGCACCATAACATGTTCGCCAAGTTCTTCTGGTGTAGCAATACGAATAACTTTATACAAAGCATTTTTTATAACTGAGTAAGATAAACCTGCTGCAATATCGCCAAGAGGTGTACCTTCTTTTTGAGCTTGCTTTACCTTAGAGTTCATAAATACAGTACAACGAGTTCCTAAATCTACAGGATTTTTCGCTTTTTCTGCTTCTTCAATAAATTGTTCTAAGCTGATATTCAAAGATTTTGCAAAGGTTTCAATAAAACTACCGCACCCAGCCGAGCAAGCTTCGTTTAGCTTAATATTTTGAACCATGCCTTTGCCAATTTGCATACATTTAATATCTTGGCCGCCAATATCAAGAATATAGCTTACCTCTGGCAAGAAGAAACGAGCCGCGTTAAAGTGAGCAAGTGTTTCAACTTCATCAAGTGTAAGGTGCAAGGCTTCTTTTAGCAGTGCCGCACCATAGCCTGTTGCACCAGAAGCAATAATTTTACAGTTTGCTGGCATTTGTGCATACACTTCACGAAGCATATTTACAGCAAAATTTAAAGGTTCGCCTTGGTGAGAGGCATAATAACTGTACACAAGCTCATTTTTTTCTGTCATTATAACAGCTTTAATTGTGGTAGAACCTGCATCAATACCTAAAAACAACGAAACTTCTTCATCTTTTTCGAGGCTTTTAAAATCTGTATGTTTTACATTATTTGAAGTAGCTTTTTCATGTAGATATGCTTTACGTTCTTCTTCAGAAGTAAATAGTGCAGATAAAATACTTGTTCTATCCACCTCAATTGGCTTTTCAAGCTCTAGTGCAAAATTTTGCAATTCACTTGAGGAATATAATTTTACTTCTTCATGTGTGCTTTGCTTTAATGCGTATAATGCCGCACCAATAGCAACATAATACTGTGAATTTTCAGGAAATAAAGCCTGACTTTCTTCAAGTTTTAACGTTTCAATAAAGCGTTGCCTTAGCATATTTAAGAAAGTTAAAGGGCCGCCTAAAAATAGTACATTTCCTTTAATTTCTCTTCCGCAAGCTAAACCGCCAATAACTTGATCTACCACGGCTTGAAAGATTGAAGCGGCAATATCTTCTTTAGCACTACCTTCGTTTAACAAAGGAAGAATATCTGTTTTAGCAAAAACACCACAACGTGAAGCAATTGGGTATATTACTTTATAATCTTTTGCTAAGGTATTCAAGCCTGTAGCATCAGTGTGCAAAAATTCAGCCATTTGGTCAATAAAAGCACCAGTACCACCAGCACAAGCTTCATTCATTCTTTGTTCAATACCGTTTGATAAAAATATAATTTTACCGTCTTCGCCACCAAGTTCAATACATACATCTGTTTGTGGTAAACACTCTTGAATAGCGGTTGTGGAAGCAATAACTTCTTGAACAAAGCCAATACCTAACTCTTCAGATAAAGAAATAGCACCAGAGCCACTTAATGTAAGGCTATAGCGTATATTTTCTTTATCAATTTGTGCATTCTCTAAGTTTTGTACAAAGTTAACAGCATCTGTTAAAATGCGGGCTACCCAAATTCTAGTTTGTGAAAAATGGCGTTCATATTTAGAATATAAAAGAGTACCCTTTTCATCTAATAGTGTTACTTTTACCGTAGTTGAACCAACGTCTAAACCAATATAAATACAGTTCATGTGTACCTTAAGAATATATCTTATAAACAAAAATTGTTTTGTTAAATTGTTTCTAGTTTCTATAAAAGCTTCATATACGTATAAAACATATATTTCAAATTATAAATGATAAAAAAAGAAAAGCTTTTATCTACAATAAGCCGTCTAGCAAAGCATCAACACTAGCTTGATTTGTACCAGCAGTTGGGCCTTTTAATTCAGAAGATTTAACTTCTTCATTTTGTGATGCACCCATATTATTTTCAGAAAGTAATGAACTTTCATTCATTTCTTCTAAATTAACGTCTACTAAGGCAACATTATAGTTTTGTGTTAACATTGCTTTAATTTGTTCAATTCTATCAAGTGCTTTTTTGGTTCTTTGCCCCGCTAAATCTTGAAAGGAGAGCAAAGTTAAAATTTCTGTCATATCAATAGTTAAACTTTCATTTTTTTCTAAAAGTTGGCTTTTTTTATCAGCTGAAAGTCTTTTCTTTTGCAATAATTCTTTTGCAGGATCTTGGTTTTCAAGTTGCTTTTCTATAAGATCCATAATTGAAAAAACAGCATTTTCAGTTTCTTGTAAAACATCATTTAATTGCTTTTGTGCCTCAGCAAACAAAGCAGATAGTTTTTCTTCTTCTGTAAAAGTAGGCATATTTTTTCCTTTCCCATTTATCTAAAATTTAACATTTGTAAAGCGGCATTAGTGCCAAGTATAATTATTCTGTCACCCGGTTCAAACACAGTATTACCTTGCGGAATATGCACTAAACCATCACGTAAAATACATAATATAAGCACACCCTTAGGTATTTTTAAATCTTTTAGTGGAACACTACTATAGGGTGAATCGGCTGTTAACATAGTCTCAATAATTTCTGCTTCGTCAGCACCAATGCTTACAGACGCAAAAACCTTACCACCGCTTAAAAAATTCATAAATGAATTAACTGCCGCTAATTGCGGGCTAACACTATGCTCTATACCAATTGAAGCAAGTATAGGCATATAACTTGTTTTATTTACCCTTGCTACAATATCTTTTATACCAAGAGTTTTAGCAAGTAAACAAGTTAAAATATTTGTTTCATCATCATCTGTTACAGCTACAAAAACATCCATCTTAGCAATGTTTTCTGAAACTAGAAAATCTTTTTCACGGGCATCACCCACTAGCACAAGAGAAGAAGAAAGATCTGCCGCAATTTCCCTTGCCCTATCTTCATTAATTTCAAGTAATTTTACTTGAATACCCTTATCTTCAAACAAACTAGCAAGCTCTAAACCAACATTGCCACCGCCCACAATACACGCAGAAGAAAAGAACGCGTTAGACTTATTTAAAGCCTTCAATAAAGCTTTTTGAGCTGAAATTCTATATACAAAATAAACAATATCGTTCTTTTCAATAGTATCATCACCTGATGGAATAAACAAAGTGCCTTCACGCCTTACCGCAGCAACTAAAATTCCATCTGTATTTACTATGGTTCTAAAATCCATTAATGTATGCCCTAGAAAATCGCCACTTTCTACTTTATAGCACACCATACGCACTTGACCATTAGCAAATTCTGCATAATCTAAAGCTTCTGGTAAGGCAAGTAAACGGTCAATAGTACGCACAACCTCTTCATCTGTATTAACCATCATTTGAATATCTAAACCGCTTTCTTTCATTTGTGCGGCATAGGTTTCATATTCAGGGGCTCTTACCCTAGCAAGTCTTGTAATTTTTGGGTTCAGAATTGATGCAAAAACAGAAACTAAAATATTTGTATCATCTACATTTGTTGCAGCAATACACACATCGGCATCTTTTATGCCCGCTTGCTCAAGAATAAGTGGGTTAGTTCCTGAACCTTGAATTGTGCGAACATCTAAATTATTTTGGATATTAATCAGCTTTGCAGCATCAGAATCAATTATAGTAACAGACTTTTTATCGCGTGATAATTTACGAGCTAAATTATACCCAACAGCCCCTGCACCAATAATAATAATCTCTTCTGAGGAACTTTTAATACTTGGGTATTTTACTTTTCTAAAAAAATTCAACATAAAAATTTAAATTCCTTAGCACTTCCAACTTGCTACAAAAGGCATACTAGCCTAAAAATATTTATTATAATATTTATTTTGTGTTCTTATTTTCTTACAATTATCACTACACAAAACCTTTTCTATTGTGCCACGTTTTAAAACAATGTCAAGTTTTTATAAGCAACAAACATGCATGCAACTAGCTAAAATATTAAGCTAAAATTACGTGAATTATTTATCTTATAAAAACTTGTATTACAAAGCACAAATTAGGCTGAAATATCGCTTGCAGCTTGCTGCACTTTTAGCAAAAGCGGCGTCATACCAACTGGTGCAAATGCCACACGAATTGCCATTAAAGAACCTATTGGTATTCTAAGCGGACTTGAATTAATTGTTTTTAGCGGTAGTTTTAATGTCCAAAAGCACGCAGGCAAACCAAGAGCAGTAAAAAGTTCTAAATTTTCTTCTTTAAACACCTTTGTTGCATACTCTTTATACTCTAAAGCAGATATAGCAGGCCTTAAACGTGATAATGCAAAAGTATTATACTCTATTAAACAAAGTCCCTGTGCTGTTACCCTGCTAAGTTCTTGCATTATTGTTATTTTTTGTTCATTAGTAAAATCAAAACTTGCAAAAGCATGGGCACAATACGCAAAGTCGAATATCTTTTCATCAAAAGGTAGATGATCAGGACTAGCTATACAGTACTCAATCTTCTGACCATTTTTCTCTTTTGCCCTTTCTAACTCTTCTTGATTTTTCACAAGATATGTTACATCAAAACCCATATCCCAAAAATAAGAGGGTTCAATATCGGAATAATGCCCAATGTGAAGTAATTTATGATTTCTTTTGTGCCAATTTTCCATAAGCGATTTTATGAAATTCGCCTCTACCAACTGCACATACTTAGTCTTCTTTGTATCCATAATAATCCTGCTGCCAAGAAGATAAAATAGTTATGAAATTAAATTTACTTTCGATTATGCTATAAATTTTACGCTATCCATTTAGATAAGGTTTCAATTAATTCTTTAGCTTGAGCCGTATCAGTTAATGAAAATTTTGCTATGGCCTTATACTCACCATTACGCTTTTGAAAACGACGAATAGCAAACTTATCTTCACTATATTCCTCTTTTTTCGCTTGCCAATCTTGATACCTGAAAAGTACCGTTACAAAAGCACCCTTCTTACTAATAACCTCTTTTTCAATTTCTTTTACTATAAGAATACCATCTTCTTCATAATTAATGCTAATCGCTTCTATTGTATCCATCATAATAATATACCTCACTTTTATATAAGATATCAAATTTCAAGTGCTTTGTCTAGCAGTATCAGTACGTCATTGCTATTTGCAATAGTATAACTGTTTATTTCGATTTTATATTTTTTTATTTTTTATGTCTCCGACGGCTAAAGGAACTAAGTCCCTTTAGAAT
>CAYJFV010000009.1:0-14185 GCA_964369275.1 uncultured Desulfovibrionaceae bacterium | reverse complement strand
TTTCCATTAAAGGAATACACGCCAAAATCTGCAAATGTTCCCGCGTGTTTACTGCTTTCAAGCTCGTAAGTGCCAAGTGCTTCTGTGGCATCTTCAATAACTTTTAAGTTATATTTTTTTGCAAGTGGCATAAGTTTTTGCATATCAACTATATTACCAAAAATATGCGTTGCTATAATTGCTTTAATATGAGCTTTTGTTTGCTTATTAATTACAGATGAGCCGTCAAAGTCACATTCATTTTCTAAAAATTCTTGAACTTTATCAACATCAAGGCATAAGTTATCGGTACAATCCATAAAAATGGGGTTTGCACCTAAGTATTTTATTGGGTTAACGCCTGCAATAAAGGTAAGAGTAGGAACTATAACTTCATCACCAAAGCCTACATTACATAAAATCATAGCTAAATGTAAGCCAGCAGTACCACTTTGCAAAGCACAAACTTCATCAGCCTTTATATACATATTCAAGCTCGTTGCCTTGAAAGTTATGCACTGATAAAGGTATAAATTTAGACATTATAAATATCTGCCTTTTATTTTTTCAATTTTTCAGGATTTATAAACCAATTAATAGTTTCTTCTAAGCCTTTTTCAATGCCATATTCAGGTTCAAACCCAACAAGATTTTTAATTTTTGTGTTATCGCACCAAAGGCGGTTTACTTCCGACTTTGCAGGGCGAATGCGTTGCTCATCTGTAATAAACTCCACATCGCTTTTCATAATTTTCTTGATAAGATTTAGCGTGTCACCCACACTGATTTCATAATTTGAACCAATATTGATTATTTCACCAGTTGTATTTTCATTTGTTGCAAGCATCATAAAGCCGCGGCAAGTATCAAGAACATAGTTGAAATCGCGTGTAGGGCTAGTATCACCAAGTTTGATTTCTTTTTTACCGCTTGCAATTTGCGTGATGATTGTAGGAATAACTGCTCTTGCCGACTGTCTTGGACCATAAGTATTGAAAGGGCGAACCGTAGTTACTGGCAAATCAAAAGTTCTATAAAAACTTTCAGCAATCGCATCTGCAGAAATTTTTGTTGCACTATACGGCGATTGTGGCTGTAGTGGGTGCTTTTCATCAATAGGAACATATTGTGCTGTGCCGTATACTTCGCTTGTTGAAGTAACAAGAACTTTTTCCACATTATTATCTAAAGCGGCTTGGCATACGTTGAGAGTACCCTTAATATTAGTGTCGATATAACTATCAGGTGCAACGTAAGAATAAGGAATAGCAATTAAAGCAGCTAAATGGAATACAACATCAACATTTTTTGTAATATGCTTCATGTAATGTGGGTCGCGAACGTCGCCACAAAGTACTTCAATGTCATTCTTACAGTCAACATCTTCAAGCCAGCCCCAATTATTAAATGAATTATACTGAGATAAAGCTTTTACTTTACCGCCAGCTTTCACAATCATTTCAGTTAAATGCGAGCCAATAAAGCCATCAGCTCCAGTAATAAGTATATTTTTATTCTCTAATTTCATTATATAGCCTTTTTGTTAATCAAAGTTTTGTTAATTATAAACAGAGTAAAGCAATTTTACAATCAAAAAATCAAGCAAAATTACAGTGTAATTTTCCTACAAAGCTTTAGCTTTCAAAGCTAAGTCTTTCAATTCTTGAATAAGATTTTCTGCATCTGCTTGAACTTTTGCTTCACCCCTCAAGATAAGATAAGGTGAAGTATTTGAAGCTCTTACTAATGCCCATAAAAGAGGGGCTTCTTTTCGTATTAGCCTTGCACCATCTAAAGTATTTAGCGTATATTTATTGTCATTTTTATAATGATTTTGGATATATGCAACTACTTTTGCCTTATACTCATCTTCCATTGGAAAAGAAATTTCTGGGGTAGAGTATAGCTCTTCCCAATTTGGCATATCTTCAAGAGATAAACCTTGCTTTTCTTTCAATATTGTAAGTACATAGAGTAGCCTTGCGGCACTATAAGTAGCATCATCAAAGCCATACCAATTATCTTTAAAAAACATATGCCCTGAAAGTTCGCCTGCCATTGTAGCATTATGTTCTTTCATCGCTTTTTTTATAAGTGAATGCCCCGTTTTATACATCATAACGCGATTATTTAGGTTTTTATCTGCATAAAGACGTTCTGAACACTTCACATCTGAAATAATAAGAGCTTCTGGTTCACGCATTAAAAGTTCGCGTGCATAGATTGATAAAAGCTCATCGCCCATATAAAGCTTGCCCTCTTTACTCATTATGCCAATTCTATCAGCGTCGCCATCAAGCCCTATGCCTAAGTCTGCATTATGTTTAAGAATTGCTTCACGCAAAGAAAGCATATTTTCTTCTTTAGTTGGATCAGGGTGATGATTAGGGAAATTGCCATCAGGCTCACAGAAAAGTTCAATAACTTCTGCTCCTAAAGCCTTTAAAACCGCGGGGCATACAAGACTGCCTGCTCCGTTTCCTGCATCAACCACTACTTTGAATTTCTCTATATTTGGAAGCCTGCTTTTTATATCGTCAATATAATGTGGTAAGATATCGTATTCAATCACTTTACCTTGACTACTTGAAGAAATAAAACTTTCCTCTTCTAAAATTTTCTTTATTTTTTGCAGCTCTTCACCATAAATTGTACTTTCACCACAAACTATTTTAAAACCATTGTATTCCTTAGGATTATGCGAAGCGGTAATCATAACGCCAGCTTCTAAATTCAGATATTTAACTGCGTAATAAAGGCAGGGCGTTGCTACCATACCAAGAAAAATACAATCAAGACCAAGCTCGTTTAATCCTTTTATTAAAGCACTTGCATAATTAGGTGATGTAGTTCTGCAATCCATTGCAATTGCACAAGTTTTTATGTTTTGATTACTGTAGTACGTTGCTAGTGCCTTGCCAAGATTATATACAAAATTTGTGTCGAAATCTTTTTCAGCTATACCGCGGATATCGTATTCTTTAAAAATCTGTGCCATAACTATTTCCTTTTATGCAATTTCTATAAAGATATTAGTATAACAGAAGAATGTCAATAAAAAGCTCAATTAAGCTGTGTAAAGATGTGTGTCATTCCAATTTGTCGTATTATACCAATTTTTCTTTTTTTTGTCTCCGACGGCTTAGGGGTGGCCAAGCCCCTAAGAACCCACGTCAACAAAATTACTTCGTAATTTTGTTTTCCTTTTCATCGCATACATAAATTATCTTCTACCTATAATTCGTGGCTAAGGCGATTAACTGAAGTTAGACTAGGAAATGGTAAGTTGCTCGAGTGTAAAATTTTAGCACTTGTTACACAAGTGAAGAAGTTTTGATATTTTTGCATTAGGGATTCTAAAGGGATTTAGTTCCGTAGGGTGTGACCGCCCTTTAGCCGTCGGAGACAAAAAAAATGAAAACTGGTATAATGTTACAAGTTATAGTCACGCTGCATAACAATGTAAGCCGTTCTAAATTAGAATAAGGTGAAGAAAAAACTTAAAAATCTCAAAAAATGCTTGACTGGTGCAAGGAATTGTATTACTTATCACCTTTCTTTTTTTATTGCTTTTATCATATATATTAAGAATAGAAAAAGGCTTATTTCTATAGAGGGTATTTGTTTTATGAATGGTGCATTAATTCTTGCAATTGCTGGGGCTATTTTACTAGTAGCTTATGTTGTTTATGGTTCTTACCTTGAAAAAGTTTGGGGAGTTGATAAAGATCGTGTAACTCCTGCACACGAACTAAAAGACGGTATTGACTACGTTCCTGCTTCAAAGGCAGTTTTGTTTGGTCATCAATTTGCGTCTATTGCTGGTGCTGGTCCGATTAACGGCCCGATTATTGCGGCTATGTTTGGTTGGTTTCCTGTGCTTGCATGGATTTTAGTTGGTGGTATTTTCTTTGGAGCTGTGCAAGATTTTTCTGCAATGTATGCTTCTGTACGTAACCAAGGTAAAACAATTTCTGTTTTAATTGAAAAGTATATTGGAAAAAGCGGTAAGGTTTTCTTCTTATTATTCGTATGGCTTTTCTGTATTTTAGTTGTTGCGGCTTTTGCTGATATTGTTGCGGGTACATTTAATGGTTATACTGGCGATGTTATGAATGTTTCAGGTGCTTCAACTGCTTCAACTTCATTAATTTTTATAGTATTTGCTGTGTTATTGGGTATGCTTTTTAGAAAGGTGAATTTATCTTCAACAATGCAATGTGTTGTAGCAATTCTTACCCTTGTATTAGCTTTATATATTGGTATTGCTAACCCAGTTTTTGCAACAAAAAATACTTGGATGTTATTTACTTTTGCATATATTTTTATTGCTTCAGTTCTTCCTGTGTGGGTTTTATTACAACCACGCGATTTCTTGAACTCTTTCCTACTTCTTGCAATGCTTTTGGCTGCTTTTGTGGGTATTATTGTTGCTAGACCAGATATGAACTTACCTGCCTTTACTAGTTTCTATGTAAAAGGGCAGTATATGTTCCCAATGCTATTTGTTACAGTAGCTTGTGGTGCTATTTCTGGCTTCCATTCGCTTGTATCTTCTGGTACATCTTCAAAGCAAATTAGCAATGAAAAAGATATGAAGCTTATTAGCTTTGGTGGTATGTTGTTAGAGTGTTTCTTGGCGGTTATTGCTTTAGTTGCAGTAGGTGCTTTAGCTACTTCATCTGGTATGCCACAAGGTACACCACCTACAATTTTTGCTAATGCTTTAGCTTCTTTCTTGGCTCAACTTGGGCTTCCAACTGAAATTGTGTTTACGCTAATTACTTTAGCTATTTCTGCTTTTGCTTTAACTTCACTTGATTCAGTTGCACGTGTGGGTAGAATTGCTTTCCAAGAATTATTCCATGTTGAAGGTGTTGCACCTGAAAATGGTATTGCTAAAATTTTAGCTTCTAATGTATTTGCAACCTTTATTACTTTAGCACTTGGTGCAATGCTTGCAATTGCGGGCTATCAAAGCATTTGGCCTTTATTTGGTTCAGCTAACCAATTGTTGGCGGCTCTTGCTTTAATTGCTATTTCAGTATTCTTAGAAAAAACTGGTAAGAAAAACTTTATGCTTGGTATTCCAATGTATGCTATGCTTTGCATTACAGTTACTTCTTTATTGATGATTATCTACGGAAATATTACAAAAATTTCTGCGGGTACAGCAGTATTTGCAAATAGCTTACAATTATTATTTGCTATATTACTTCTTGGACTTGGTGGCTTAGTAGCGAAGCAAGCTCTATTCCCAAGTAAAGAAAAAGACAATACAGTAGGTAATGCCGCATAATTTGCTTGTATGCATAAGCATAAAAGGCTTTAGCGAGCGAAGCAATTTTGACACAAATTGCAAGCGAGGATTTTGTGTGCGAGTAGCACCAAAATCTATATAAATAAAGTCAAGCAAGCTCTATTCCCAAGTAAAGAAAAAGACAATACAGTAGGTAATGCCGCATAATTTGCTTGTATGCATAAGCATAAAAGGCTTTAAATAAAGTAAACATAAAATCCCATATTCACCGAATATGGGATTTTTTAACATTAAAAACTTGACAGTTTGTATTGTTAGAATATTATATTTTTAAATTCAACATGGAAGATAGTAATGAAAAACGCCAATAATATTAATACTTATGAATTTTTGCAAAATCTAGTATTGAATTTAAATAGTTCAACAAACCTTTCAGAGGCTATGCTGACTACTTTTCAGTTTCTTTCACAATACCTTCCATTAGATGCGATTTCTTTGCATAGATTTCTTCCTAACTTACATTCTGTGCATTTAGATTTTTTGCTAACACAAAAGAATTTTTATGAACTAAATTTGCTTATGCCATCTACCACAAAGCATATTGAAGAATTAGAAAGGCATGAATTAGTAAATGACATATCTTATGGTGAAAGTTGGTACCCAACTTCTTTAGCTAGTCATTTTAATAATTTTTTGTCTGACTTTATTCCCTATGCAGATCGTACATATATGGTAACTATTCTTACCGCAGGCGATGAGGTGGTTGGACATCTTGGCTTTATTGGTAATGGGGTACATTGCTTTACAAAAGAACATGAAGAACTAGTTGAAATAATGAAAGATTCTTTTGGTTTAGCTATGAAGAATCTTCTGCAATACCAAAAAATTGCAAATTTGCAAAAACGTTTAGAGGGGCAAAAGCAAGAAGAGCAAGAGTGTAATGTACAACAAGAACTTACAATTATGGGGCAAAGTACGGAATTACTAAATACACTTAATATGGTTGAACAATTAGCTAAAAGTGATGCCCCTGTATTGATTATGGGCGAAACAGGTACAGGTAAAGAGTTAATAGCCGATAGGGTGCAAGCACTTTCGGCTAGGAAAGATAAGCCTTATGTAAAAATTAACTGTGGTGCAATTCCTGAATCACTTATTGATAGTGAGTTCTTTGGCTACCAAAAAGGGGCTTTTACTGGGGCTATGTTTGATAGAGAAGGTATTTTTGAACAAGCTTCTGGTGGCACATTATTTCTTGATGAAGTTGGTGAACTAAGCTTGCAATCACAAGTAAGGCTTTTACGTGTTTTGCAAGATAATATTATTACTAGAGTTGGTGGGAATACGCCAATTAAAGTTGATGTACGCATCATAACAGCGACAAATAAATCGCTTAATAGTATGATAAAGCAAGGAGCTTTTAGAAGCGATTTATATCATAGAATAAATGTTTTTCCTTTAGTTTTACCTCCACTTCGTGAAAGAATTGATGACTTACCTTTACTTATTCACCACTTTATACAAAAAACATGCATAAAAATGAATATAGCAGAGCATATTGAATTAGCTGATGATGCTATTAATTTTTTACGTGAATACCCATGGCCTGGGAACATACGTGAATTGAAAAATTTGATAGAAAGAGCAATTACTTTACACCCACATGGTAAATTACAACTTGCCCATTACTTACCATATATTAATGAAGAATATACTCATGTAGAGGCTGAAAATATTGATATAAAGAAACTAATTCAAGAAGAAGTTGCAAGTGTTTTAGCAAAGTCATCAATACAAACTAGAGAAGTAATTGTGGCTGATGAAAAAGTAGAAGTTCAAGGTTTAGATGAAGCTACAGCAAAGCATATAATTATGGCATTAAAACAATGCCGTTATAAAATAAGCGGAAAGGGCGGAGCCGCAGAATTACTGCAAATCCACCCTAATACGCTAAGAAATAAAATGCAAAAGCTTAATATTAAGCTAGAAGATATAGCTTAATAACTACAGAACTTGTATTTAGCTAAACCAATTATCTATTTTGATTGACTGATTAATTTTTCTTGTTCCGCTTGCCTAATAAGTTCGTTATTAATGTTTGAGCCTATTTCAGCAAAAAGTAAGAGAATAGAAACAAGGGCAAAAGCTGAAACAATGTTCATTTTGAATTTACTATCTTGCTTTACTTCTTTTTTTTCTTTTTTTTGTATAATTTCAGTATCTTTTATTTCTTTGTCCATATACTTTTCACTTTCTTTCTAAATAGTTTAATAAAGCCTTCAATTGGTGGAATTGGGCATAGGAAAGTACACCACGGTCTTCTAAAGAAGATAGAGAATATAAGCACCATAGCCAAAATCCAGAATTGGAAAATTGTTCCATTCAAATTGAATAAAGTACCAAAAATTTCATAAGAAGATAAACCAGGGTTACTAAATAATAACGCTACTACTATAGCTGTTAATGCTAAAGCACGCTGAGCCCACTTAATAATTGATGTTAGTTTTGGATTTGTTTTTGCTTGCTTTGCACCGCCAACTAAGCCCATACATTCCTGAGCCGCACCAAAAGGGCACATCCAAAGGCAATAAGGATTTTTATTGTCGATGATTAATACTAGGAAAACACCACCAAGTAACATAAAATAATATAAATTTGTTCGCCATTCAGGCCAAAAGCCAAGTAAAAATTGGTTGATATATGAAATTGTAAGTGGGTTTGTGTACATAAAACCAAGCACAAACATACCAACTAACATACTAAACCAGCGAGCTTGCTTTGTGTGTTTGAAATTTTTTCTATGCCCGATAAAACCAACTAAATAAAGAGCTAATAATACAATTTCAGGAATACCAAATTCAATTTCTGGTACTGTTGTTGGCGGTACTGAAAAATCTAGCTGATTTTCTGCAATATTTCTGCTTGCTTCTAAGGCCGCTTGTGCCATTGCTTTTGAGCTAACGGTTGCACCAGCTACAGCATGTACATCTTCATCAATAATAAAATTATCACTATACTTTTTGCCAATTAAGCTTTCTAAAAAGCCATGGTCAGAAACTTTTTTAAACCAGCTTGGTGTTTCTCTTTGTTCTACAACGGAAATACCAGTAATTTCACCTTCTAGGTTAGTTGCTACGGCTAAAGTCATTGGGCCGCCGTAGCCATTCGCTTCGCCTAAGGAAATATAGCTAAGAAAGGATTCATCACTTTCATCTTTATAGGCGGCACAGGTATTTTCATTAAGCGGCACAAAGCGTGTTGCTAGTGGTTCAGCTCTTTTTAGTGCAGGCAAAATAGAATTTGAACTTATGGCAGTTGAATTTTGTGAATAGCCAATAAATGCTGCTACTAAAATTATTACTATGGCAACTAGGGCTAGTATAAAATCCCAATCTTTTGATTTTTTCTTTATTGAAATTTCTGTCATGTTACAATCTTTTTTTATTTGAAATTAACATTAAAAATATATAGGGGCAAATTAATTTACCCCTATATATCTAGTATATTTTAGTTCAATCTTTTTTTAACTGAACGCATTGTAAGAACTCCAATAATAACCATTGGAAGCCCTAAGAAAACAACGCTAAGCCACGCAGCACGTGGCACCATTTCTTGGTAAGATGCAATAAAAGTTTGAGCTAAGAACATAAAGATTAATTGATTTAATATAATGCCAGCCCATTCATAAGCTTTAAATGAAATTGCTTTAGATTTTGCCCACTGCATTAAGCACATTAAACTTACGCCCATAGCAAAACCTGTTACTACATACCAGAACCATATCCAACTTACTAAACGCATAGTATTTCTCCTTTTTCTCTATGAGCGTGATTTATCCATACCAAATAATGGAATATCCATTGGGTTTAAATCCCAAGGAGTTTTATTTGGATCGTGTGGTTCACCGTATCCGAAGATATCGTCCATATCACGGATAATTGTGTTTAGCATAGGAGCTCTTGCAATAGACATACGAACTAAATCGTGCATTACAGCTTCATCGTATTTCGTAAATGGACATACTACTTGACAACGAGAACAGTCAGGCTCGCCACCTAGCATGTATGAGTAACATTTTTTCGCATCTTGATACCAGCCTTTATATCCATCTGCTTGCCATGGCACATCGTTCTTTGGCCAGAATGGGTCTCTGTCTTTTGGAATAGCACCAGATGGACACATGTCAGCACATTTCATACAATCTCTACAGAATTGTGTAATACCTGCATCAATAGGTTTTGTAACTGCTAAAGGTAAATCAGTAACATGTAGCTGAATTGTACGGATGTTAGTACCCCATTGTGGGCTACATAAAATGCCAGCACGTGAAGACTCGCCCATACCAGACATAATGCCAAATGGAACAGCACGGCCAATGCTTGCAGTGCTACTGCCATAATGTTCATAACCTAAACCGCGTAAGAAAACTTTCATGCGGTTAGAGAAAATATTTGCATGAGTATAAGAAAGTGTGTTTGCTGAAGCCCAGCTCATACGTTCGGTATATTGCCCCATCCATAATGATTGAGGAATAACAGAACAAATTACATAAAGAGGTCTATTATTTGGTAAAATATGCATGCCGTCTTCACGAACATAGCCTTTTTCTACATCTTCAAAAATAATGTGATCGTAAAGAAGCTTCTTTGTTCTTTCATCTAAGCGAACTATACCGATGTCTGCCGCACCAATAATACGCCCAGCAACACGAAGCATACGTGTATTTTCTTCGGGAGTTCCCTCATATCTTGGTACGCCATAATCTTCAGGACGCCAGAAAGTTGTAGGGTGTTCCCACATATCACTTGCTTGAACAGTCATTTCGCCCCAAACAGGTTCAACAGAAGAATTTAAAGCCCAACCCCATACGTTTGCATCATTCAAGGCTCTATCTCTTAGTGAGAAGCCTGGTTTATTTTGTAAAACGCCTTCTTTGGCGAATTTAATATTAGAATCACGGGTTTCAGTCCACTGTTTCATATTATCGCCCCATGAGTGAGGATTGAATAATATGCTTTTGTTACTGAAAGAACTCATGTTATCCCAATCAATTTCAACGGTAGGTACATCTACTTCTTTTACCCAAAATGGAAGCCCACGATCTGCAAAGACAGATGATTTCATGTCGTCTAAATCTTTAAATTCAGCTTTAGCAATGCCGCCAGTTGCAGTAGTCAAGGTAACAGCACCAGCTCCCATTCCTAACATTTTCATGAAGGTACGTCTGCCAACGGTGGAGTGATAATGTTTTTTTCTTGAAATGTTTTCGCTCATAAAAATACTCCTTATTATAGCGAGATAATAAACCAATGTTTAGTATAGCAAAATATATGCCATATTATAATTTCTATAAAATCAAATGGTTGGATAAATTCAATTAGAATCGTTATAATATGAAAGCAATGTTTTTGGTGAAAAATACTTTATTCGGTTAAATTACACATGTTGAAATATAATAAAAAGTTTGCAATTATACATATTATGAAATTGAAAATATTAAGAGGAATAATTATGCAAAACACGAATGAAAATGTTATTGTTGGTGGAAAATATAGGCACTATAAAGGGAATGAATATATTGTAGTAGCAACAGCAATTTTAGAAAATACTATGGAAGAAGCCGTTGTGTACTATAGCCTAAAAAATAAAGAAAGATACTGGGTTAGACCACTTGCAAACTTCCTAGAAGAAGTAAATGGGCAAGAACGCTTTAAATTTATAGGTATGGCGGCAGAAGAAAAGGTTAGCTTGTAAAAAAGATGTAGTTTAACTTTGATTTTATATTTTTTGTCTCCGACGGCTTAGGGAAGGTCAATTCCCTAAGAACCCACGTCATCAATAATGCCCTTGAAAAATGCAAGCATTCTTCAAGGGCATTTTTTCTTCCTTTTATGCAAATTTAGTATTTTCTCTGCATATAGTTTTGTGGCTAAGGTGATTAATGGAAGTTGAACTAGAAAATTGTAGGTTACTTTACTGTAGAATTTACAGCACTTGTTACACAAGTGAGAAAGACTGATAAAAAGTTACATCATACAAATTATAAGAACGTACTCAGAAAAAACCTCTATAGTTTTGCGTTATCTATTCTACCTTAGTTCCTTTAGCCGTAGGAGACGAAAAAAAGAAAAATGAAAAAAGAAAATTAAATTTTAAAATATATATAAACTTGACTTATTGATAATTATTACTAATTATAAGTAATGCACAATGAAACATACTTGAGGTGATTATTATGAAAAATGGTTTTAGGTTTATATTGTGTTTAGCGGCGATAGTAATTTTAGGTTTTGCTACTTTATCTACTCGCTTTGAATCATCAAATGCTGCACAAGGAGGAAGTAAGGTGTTGCACGAAGGTAGAAACATTCAATTTAATCCTCTTACTTTAGAAGAGGAAAATATTATTATCAATAAAGGCACTGAACGCCCATATACAGGAGAATATCTTGATAATAAAGAAGAGGGCTTATATGTGTGCCGTAGGTGCGATGCCCCTTTATACCATTCGCAAGATAAGTTCGATTCGCGTTGTGGTTGGCCAAGTTTTGATGATGAAGTACCTGGTTCTGTGGTGCGTGTACTTGATGCCGACGGCAGAAGGGTAGAGATAGTTTGTGCAAACTGTGGCGGTCATTTAGGGCATGTATTTGAGGGCGAGGGCTTTACTGAAAAGAATACACGTCATTGTGTGAACTCTATTTCTATGAAATTTGTTGAGGGCAAAGCAGTTCCTGCAACAGCATTTTTTGGCGGCGGTTGTTTTTGGGGTGTAGAAGATGGTTTTTCAAAAATACCTGGTGTGCTTGATGTAGTATCTGGCTACATGGGGGGTGATACCACTTTTCCAACGTATGAAGATGTAAGCAGAGGAAACACAGGGCATGCAGAAGTTGTTCGTATTCAATACGACCCAAGCATTGTGGACTTTGAAACACTAGCTCGCTTCTTTTTTGAAATTCATGACCCTACACAGCTAAATAGACAAGGGCCTGATGTTGGTTCACAGTATCGTAGTGTAATTTTCTATACTGATGAAGAACAAAAAGAAATTTCAGAAAAACTTAAAGGGCTATTAAAAGATAATAAGTATAATGTTGTAACTGAACTTTCACCTGCACCAGCTTTTTATTCAGCGGAAGACTATCATCAAGATTTCACAGCAAGAACGGGGCGTGGTCAGTGCCATTTCCCAATAAAACGCTTTGAAATTCAAGGTAAAGGATAATAAAATAAAGGGCAGTTCAAACTGCCCTTTTTATACTTTATTCTATGGTGTACACATAAATAGAATATGGAATTGTTGCTTCCTTGTATTCTTTATAGAAATTTATACCAATTTCTTCTAAATTTTGTATTGGTACAGTTGAGAATATGTACTTTATGTTAAATGTATTATTCATTGCTTCTTGATTTATACGCAAAGTGTATCCACTTTCTTCATTATCACGATTATAAAGGTATAACCTGCCGCCCCATGAGTCGTAGTAATCTCGATCAGTATGGTTTATTTCAAATTCTGGCTCTAGCAGAGTTCTAAATTTTTGCATGTACGCATAAGGGTAAGTGCTAAGATATCCGCCTGGTGTGCGAATATTATTGTAAGATAAAATTACAGGGTCTAACTCAAAGGCTAAGGCTTCTTCGTTAGTATAGTTTAAGTCTCTCTTAATTGCATTGAATAATTTTTCTGCATAATAATCGTGTGGTGAAACTCTACGTTTAGGCCCAGAATTATTTTGTGGTGTAAAGGGAATACTTTGTGGAACTTCTTCCATAAGTCCGTAATTTCTAAGCAGAATTTTATAATCTTCACGGTTTAATACTGGGTATACATTTTCTTTAGTATCTAAAACAAATATTGCTTGATTACTAAGAATTGCGACTACAAGCAGTAGTGCAAAATTCTTTGAAGTAAACCACTTGGGAATAGTTGGTAACTTGTTGATTTTAAAGAAGTTTAAAATAGAATTTGCTATTGCCCCATAATGTATTTCAAAGCATATTATGCAAAGGGCAATTGCAAAAGCTATGTACCATAAAAATCTTGAAAGAAGGTACACTCTTGCAAAGCTAAGCCCTTGCAGTGGAGGGAGTATAATTGCAAAAAGAGTATCTAAAATTTTTGTATGCCCAAGTGCTGATATAAAAATAGTTAGAAATAATATAAAAACTACAACAGTGAATAATCTTATGGTTTTATAATTAGAAAATATTTTACTACTGTAATTGTATATATATTTTATTTTATAATGCTTTACTATAAGAGCCAAAATTGAAACTACAGTTGTTATTTCTACAACAGGTTTAATTATTTCATTGTGGTGAGTCATGGCGTGGTAATAGCTATAATTATATATTTCTTTAAATGAAGAAATGAAAAGCTCTATTTGTTGTGACCAAATAAAATTATCTAGGAATACACCGCGATTTAAAGGAGCATCTAACACAAATCGCATATAGAAAAGTCTTGCATCAAAAAGAATATAGCCAATGCAAAGTACAATAAGGCTAATAAGTAAATGAAGATGCAACTTTTTTTGTAGAATGGATACAATAATTAAGCCAAGTAGCCAAAAGCCTAAAATAAAAAGCCCAATAAAACCGAAACTTGAAAAGAAAGGATAAAGAATAAGGGCAAAAACTGTATATGGAAAAGACTTTGCTTCATGTTGCATAACCCATGCAAAAAGCGTAATGGCAAAAGGTGCAGTTGCAACAGGTATTGCCCAATTATAAAAATTAGCTAGTGTGCAAAATAGTAAAGAGCATGAAATAATAATAAAATTATTTCTATATTGAGGTAGCAGGGTATTTATAGCAAACTTCAAACAGTAGTATGCAAATGCCATTGAGCATGCAGTAGTTACAACATGTGCCCAATATATAGGAAATAAAGCATATATCAAAGTGTTAAAATTAAAAGCTGGCCAGATATAGTATGCA
>CAYJFV010000008.1:2902-14665 GCA_964369275.1 uncultured Desulfovibrionaceae bacterium | reverse complement strand
AGCCACGAAAATAAAGTAGAAAGTAATTTATGTGTGCTATGAAGAGGAAAACAAAAGTGCGAAGCATTATTAACTATCAAGTATGCGTAAGCATAAAATTCTTTAGCGAACAAACAATTTTGACACAAATTGTGCAGTGAGGATTTTGTGTACGAAGTATCCAAAATCTTTATAAATTAAATCGTGGGTTCTTAGGGAATTGACCTTCCCAAAGCCGTCGGAGACAAAAAAAGAAATTTGGTATATACCGCAAATTGGAATAATGTGCTAAAGGTGTTTTTATAACTTAATCTTTAATAACAAATCCCATTGGTGTAACGACAATAGGAATACCTAAACCTAAGAACCAAGGAATAGGCGGTAAAGAGAGTATTAGTATTGCTCCTAGTGATAAAGCTAATACAATTGCCATACGCAAGAAGAAAGAAAATAAACTTCCTAGCGTAACTTTTTTTGTTCCCCCGCGGGGAAAGTGGCGTACAATATTTCTAGTCATTTCAAAAAAGCTAACGCTAGCAAGCAAGCTTGCAAGGGCAAAGGAAAGCGGAATATTGGTAAAAGCAAGGCTTATTAAGGCAATTATGAAGGCAAGAGCATTAAATAGCAAAAGGAAACGTAATATTACACGTATTCCTTTTAATCTATAGCCTCGTTGCCAAAGCCACGAGTCTATTTTATGAATTAGAGTATTTTTTTCGCTCATATTAAATTAAAGACTATGAAGTATAAATTCTTCGATTTTTAGTTTTTTCTTCTGCTGGCTTTTCTGTATTATTTGTTTCTTCGGCATTTTTATTCTCTTCTTTTTGAGCCATTAGTTCAGAAATAAGAGCGTGTGTTACTTTAGCATCTGCTTGTGGAATTTGCATTCCTATGCGTTTTGCCGCATTTACCACAATTGGGCCAGTTAAGTTTAGGCTTGTAAGGTGTGGTTTACCGTGCGGGATTGATACAGTTACTAAAATAGTTGCGTCTTCAATTTTATCTAAGCAAAGCATTTTTTGTTCAGCGTCGCCAATTTTTAATACGTACTTAGACATAAAGGAATACACATCGGCTACGAATAAGCCTAAAGTTGGCTCATCTAAGCTTTGTAAAATAAGCATTGGTGTATTTTCATGTATTCTTAATAAGGTAAATTCATGCACATTTTCAAAGCCAATAATTCCACGCGGGAAATATATTACCTTATCTTTTTCAACTACTTGCTCACCAAAGCGAGATTGTATAACTATTTGTTCTTGTCTTGCCATAACATTGCCACCGCGTAAAGGTCTTCGTTATTGTTTTCCATGCTCATCTTATTCTCTTCCATAACTCGCCTATACACTTCTTCGCGATAGACTACCATATCTTGTGGAACAGTAAGGCCAATTTTCACTTGCTTAGCCTGCACGCTTAGAACAGTGATATGTATATCATCACCTAAATAGAGGCTTTCGCCTGGTCGTCTTGTTAGAATAAGCATCGCAACCCGTCAAATTAAAGATTTTAGTGAAAAGTTAAAGCAATAATATAAAAGCTAGTATACTATAGGTATTGTGTCAAGTTTAGATTCATTATCATCGAAGAAGATTGTAGAACAGTTTGATATGCCATTTTTTGCATACTTAAATCCATTGTAAGTTGCCCTACATCAACATCTTCAAGATAGCTTAATCTTTCAGTTTTATCTAGTATTGAAAGTTCTAGTGTATTTGCAGTTGCTTCAAGGCGGCTTACTCTACCACCAATATCAGCCATAGAAAGCAATAAATTATCTTTTGCGTCTTTAATATCTTCTAGGGCTTGCCCGCAAGCTTGTTGATCGTTTACTTCTAAAGCACCAATAAGTTTACCAATAGTTTCAAAAAGATTTTCAGCTGCACCGCCATAGGCAGAAACTTCAACACTTGTTCCTTGCGGAGTATACAAGCCACCAAAAATATCTTTACCTATATTGTTAACCATTACATAACTATCAGAAGCACTTTCGTAATTTATATCTGCTCTTTGCGGTTGAATTGCAAATTGAGTTCCTGCTTCAATTTCACTTGTTGCTGGAGCTGTAAAAGTAGATTCTAAATCAAAAAAGCCACCTGGAATTGGTAAACGTAATGAGGCATTAGCGGTTGATGGAGGAAGCGGAGTTTTAGTTTCTATTTCCTTAGTTGTCCAAGTATTTCCGTTATCTTCACTATAAGAATAGGTTACAGTTTGTGGAACAATGCTAAAATCTACATCGCTATCAATACGCACTTGCACGTTAGATTCAAATAAGCCTTCAGGTGTAGCAGTAACTGTTGGTTCTAGTGTGCCATATACTGTAACATCAGGCGGTACACTATCGTCGTACCCCTTATAAATTGCCGCTGGGCGAATAATAATGCTTGTTCCGTTATCTTCTGTTGAAGGTAGGGCTGGGTCGTAAGGTCTTATAGTGGCAGGAGGGGCTACAGCAGGAATTTCAACTTCCGCAGTACCAAGACTGATGGTCGATGTACCATTAGGAATAACGCCAGCTACCCAAGTATCGCCGCCATCAAGACTATAAGAATAGTTCACATCGCCAGTTGTTGGCGGCAAAGTACCACCTGGTGCTTCAAAGCGTATAGCGGCACTGTAATCAAGTTCACCAGTTGCAGTAAAGTGCATATCTGCAATTTCAGGGTCAAGCGAGCTTGCACCTAAACCTAATTCATAAGGCACTTCATCAATATTTTGCCCAGCAAAAATGAAACGCCCGTCAAATTCTTGGTTGGCTAGGTTGATAAGTTGCATGTAAAGTTCATTTGCTTCAGAAGAAATTTGTTGCCTGTTATCTTCTGTCATTGTACCTGTAGCAGCTTGTTGAGCAATTTCTGTGTAGCGAGTTAGGGTATCACTTACTTCTTGCAAAACACCATCGGAAAGAGTAAGCCAACCTAAAGCTGTACTTACGTTAGCTGTAAACTGTTCAGTTTCTTCTATGCTTGCACGGTAGTTTAAAATGTGTGCAGAAGCGGCAGGGTCATCAGAAGGAGCATTAACCTTCTTCATGGTAGAACCTGAGTACTGTGTATCTAAATATGTTGAAAGAGTATTATTCATTTGTCCTATAAAAGACGAATACATCATATTGTGTGTTACTCTCATAATAATCTCCTTTGAACTTTATCGTATAGATTTTGGTACATTCGTACACAAATCCTCACTCACAAGAAACGTGGTTCTCTAACTCTATGTGTTAGCATCAACTACGTATTCTACTGTTTTAACCCTAATACTGTTTGCAACATCTCGTCAGCTGTTGTAATAAGTTTTGCTGCGGCAGTATAAGAGTGTTGAAATTTTATTAAACTTGCCATTTCTTCATCTAAGTTTACCCCTGAAACAGCTTGCGTTTTAGCCTCTAAATCAGCCGATAAAGCACCATGATAATTCGCATTAAACGAAGCATTGCTTGTATCAGCACCAACTAGAGCAACTAAACTAGAATAGTAGCCTGAAATTGATTGTTCAGTTGTTTCCCAAGGTGTAGAAATAGTAAGTTTTTTATTTGATAAAGTTGCCATTTCCAAAGCAATAGAGTTATCACCCTCAGTAATAACACCCGCTTGGTTTACTTGCCCTGAATTTATTAAGCCAACATTATTTCTAATATCATCACGTACAGAAATATCAGTTGAATCTGTACCTTGATAAAAAGTATTAATTCCAAGCCCTGCTAATAAACCTGAACTGTCTTGACTAAAAGCAATGTTCGTTCCATTTGCGGATTCTATTTGAATTTTTCCATCAACTATATCAGCATATACTTGCCCAGGGAAAGTATCATTTATTGCTTTTACAACATCATTTAATGAATGTACGTTAGGGTCAAAGTTATCAATTTCAGGTGTAGTAGTATCAAAATCTAATGCACCATGATTAATTCTATCGCCAGTAGCAGTATCATAAACATTTATTGTAAAGTTACCTTCTTGTAATCGCTCATTGAAGTATAAGCCAGAACCAGAATCAGCAAGTGCTAAACTTGCATCTTTTACATTTTGAGTACCCAAAAATGCAGATTGTTCATAAGTGCTAGCACCTTGAGAATAAATAGCATTTGTTTCCCAAATTAATGTTTCAGCCATTGCATCTAATTTATCAACATACTTACCAATATTGTAATCTCTTACAATAAAATACGCACTAAGTGTACCGCCTGTTAAGCGTAATGGGTCTTCACTGCCATCTGCATTAATAAGCGGAGTAATATTTTCTGGTATACGTGTTGGCGAGTCATAATATACGCCCGTTTTAGGTGTAATGCTTATAACATCGCCAGGTAAAAAGTCATCAGCAGTAAATGAAAGTTCAAGCTCTTTAATTTTTACGGTTTGCCCAACTGGTGGAATGTCGTAAGTTTGAATAGAGCCATCAGGAGCTTGCACCCAAGATTGACCACCATCAAGCGATAACCTAAATTGATGCCCATCAATAGCTTCAATATAGTATTCAAAATCGTCTTCACCGCTAACAATAGCTTCACCAGTAAAACCAGCAACTTTATATTCTGTGTTAGCATTTTTTACAATTAAACCATAGGTATTAACGCCATCAACTAATGTTTTACCTGAGGATAAACGTACAGTAAAATCCATACCGCCCATGTCTTCAACAGTAACATCAACAATAGCAGCAAGTTCACGTACTAGCGAATCTCTTTCATCTAAAAGTTGATTAGGATCAGATTTTGGCAAAGTATTATTACCAATAGCTTGGTTTAGTTGAGCAATAGCATCAATAAGTTCATTTGCTTTTGCAACATCTTCTTCAATATACTTATCAAGTTCTTCTTGGTAATTTTCTAATGTAGCCTTACTTTCACGAATAATGGCACTTAATTCTTCACTTTCTGAAAGTAAAGCTTGTTTTGAGGCTAAATCGTTCGGTAGGTTAGCAACTTTTTGCCATGAATTGAAAAAGCTAGATAATAAAGAGTTAATACCTTCTCTATTAGATTCATTAAATAAGCTTTCAACACTAGTAAGAATACCTTCTTGTGTTTGAAATTTGCCAGCTTCGGTAAATCTATCAAGATAGGTGTTTTCTAATAGTCTATCAAAAGCACGTGTAATTTCAGCAACATGTGCACCCATACCAATAGCACCAGCTTTAGTTTGGTAAGGAGCATAGGCTTCAAATTCTGCAATTTGCCTTGAATAACCGTCTACTTCTACGTTCGCAATGTTAGAACCTACAACGTTAATTGCAGTTTGGTTTGCTAGTAAAGCGTGGTTACCAATACTTAATAGATTATTAACACCCATTATAACCTCCCAGAAATAAGCATAGCATCAGGCCTATTAGAGCTAGTATAGCCGCCTTTTCTGCCATATCCTTTCGGTTCTTTTGGAGTAATAGAATCAGTTAAACTTTTTAATAATTCATCACTTTGTCTTAAAAGAGCTAAAGAAACTTCTGTGTTTAGTGTTGCTTGTTTAGCACAAATTTGTTCACCATCATCAACAGCTTTATATAGTCTTGCAATTTCTAAGCGTTCTTCTTCTGAACGCATTTGAGCAAAGTCCATTACCTTACCACCGCCAAGAGCAGCAATTAAGTTTTCTTTTTCATCAGCTAGTTGACGAATTAATTCGTGTATTGAAAATTCAATAGATGTGATTTTGTCCACTTGATTAGATGTAAGACAGGAAAATTCTTCCTCCATCAAAGATTTTAACATTTCTAATGCTTTACTTTGTCGGCTTAAACTTCCAGTTATTTTTGCGAACATAAATCACCTCGTCAATTTTTTATCTCAAATTTATTATAGTAAACTATACCATAAAATATTGAGGATACACACTTTCAGGGTTTATTGGCATATCGTTTTTACGAATTTCAAAGTGTAAATGTGGTCCAGATGCACGCCCTGATGAACCTACTTTTGCAATTTCTGTGCCTTTAATTACTGCATCGCCTACTTTTACATCTAAACTTTCAGCATGAGCATAAATTGTTTTAAGTCCGTTTGGGTGTTCAATAACTACCATATTGCCAAATTCTTCGTTATGTCCTGCAAAAGTTACTACACCGTCATCAGCTGCATTTATAGCTGTACCGCTTTTTGCTTTTACATCTACCCCATTATGCCAAGAGGGTTTGCCGTTATAAGGGTCTAAACGCCAACCAAAGCCAGAACTTACTTTACCTTCTAATGGGCTTGCCATTGAATTTTCTTTTGGGTTTACGTAGGCAAGGTCTTTGGCTTCAACTATACGTGCTGGACCCAATAAATCAGGGCCACCTGCTGAAAGGGGTTGTAATAAAGCTTGCTGTACTGTAAGTGGGCCTTGTCTATCATCAACAACACGTTCGCTTGACTTTACATAGGTTGCTTTTATTCCACTAAGAATATCTTGTGGTTCATTACTAAAGACTTGCCTTGTTGGAATTGGCGTGCTTTGCACAAGCTCTAATTCCATTTCAGGTAATTCTTCAACAATAGGTGCAGCTTGAGCTTTTTGTGCTTGCTCGTTCAATATAGCTTGATGATTTGCCTGAACTTGAGTGATAAGATCATTCATATTTGTTTGTCTTTTAGATTCAGGCAAATTTGTTTGATAAGTAACTATAGTTACAATAGCATCACCTGCATCTAATTCAGATACTGTTGGAGCTTGTGTATTATTTACAGCACTTGAAGTATTAGAAGCTATATTCAATTTACCATTGTCAAGGTTTTGACTTGGCTTTTCTTGCGTGTTTGGTTTGTTAATATTTATTTCTTGTGTATTTGAAGAACCTGTAACAATTTCAATACTTGGTTCATAAATATTCATATCCATAATAGGTGCAGCTTTTGCTTGCATTACAGGCTCGGTTGCCCCTACAGTTTGAATAAGCGGAGCATTAGGTAGATGTGCATTTTGGCTTGCCCCAAGTAAAGGAGCAGGTGCAATGCTAAGCCCATTTGAACGGGTAGAATTAGGTTTTACAGCAACATCAGTTATACCTGCTTCTAGTTGATCCATCATCATATCAGCAAGTCCGATACCGCCAGAAGAAGCCATACTTTTGGCTAATTCTTCATCGTACATACCTTGCCAAAATTGTTCTTCTTTTGAAGAGCTCATTAAGCCGTCTTTTGGTAAAGAAGCACGCATTTCTTCCCACATTTGTTGGATAAATATTGCTTCAAAGCCTTCACTTGCTTCACGTAATTTTTCACGCTTTGCTTCTGCTGATTCATCTGAACCAGCTAGATTTTGTAAAGCTTTTTGCTGTAATTGCATGTTCTGAGTTGACGCATTAGCTAAAGCATTATCCATAGTAGCCATATTTAGAGTAGACATCTACAATACCTCCAAGTCTGCGTACAATGCCCCCGATGCTTTTAGATTTGTAAGAATAGAAATCAAGTCGCGTGGGCTTGCACCGATGGCGTTTAAGCCATCAACTAGTTCTTGTAAAGTTGCCCCTTCAACAATATTCAATTGCCTATTTTCTTCGCGTACTCCAACATCTGTTTGCGGAGTAGCTACTGTTTGCCCCATAGAAAACGGGCCAGGTTGAGAAACTTGAGTTGTTTCTTGTACAACAACTTGTAAATTACCATGAGCAACAGCAACTCTTGCTATGCGTACATCACGCCCTATTACAATTGTTCCTGTGCGTTCATCTACCACAACTTTAGCTCTACCTTGTGGTGTTACTTCTAAGTTTTCTAATGAAGCAAGAAGTGGTACTAAATTGCCTTGAAATTCAGCAGGTATTTGAATGTTTACTGTGCTATTATCTTCTGCGTTAGCGTAAGCACTTCCCATAGTTCTATTTATTGTTTCTGCTACTTGCTGAGTTGTTGAAAAATCTGGAATGCTCATGTGTAAAGTTAGTGAATTTTGTGAATTGAATTCAAAAGGAACTTCACGCTCAACGGTTGCACCACTAGGTATAGTTGCAACGGTAGGTGTGTTTTGCTGTATATTTGAAGCTTCACCACCAACAGAATAACCACCAACAATTAATGAACCCTGTGCAAGTGCGTATACATTGCCATCAATACCTTTTAGGGCTGTTTGTAAAAGAACACCACCTGATAGAGATTTAGAATTACCAATACTTGAAACAGTAATGTCAAGAGGTGAACCAGCCTTTGCAGTTGCAGGCAAACTTGCTGTAACCATTACAGAGGCAACGTTTTTAGGCTTAATTTTTTCTTGGTCTACTGCAACACCCATTCTTTCCATCATATTGATAAGTGAGGTTGTGGTGAAAGGTGCATCTTGCGTGTCACCAGTTCCATTTAGCCCTATAACTAAACCATAACCGACTAATTGGTTTGTGCGAACTCCTGAAAAAGTAGCTATATCTTTAATACGTACTGCTTCACTTGGAATTGCTAACACAAATACAAATATGAATGTAAAAATTAATCTTAGTGTCAATTTCATGGCTTATACCTCCGTGATACAATGTGTATTACAAGAAATATGCCAAATAATTTAAGTATGATATTTAGGTGTGTTATGGTGTGTTTTTTTATATGGAATTTTTGGCTGGGTGTGCTTCTAAATTAAACTATAAAGGGCATATTCAATATATGCCCTTTTGAAGTGTAGTATTTAAGCTTTGCTTGCTTCTTCATCAGCTTGAAGCCAGCGTTGTATAAGCTTTACTGTTATTTCCATATTTTTTTCAGATTTATGAATAATCATAAGTTTTAGTTCGTGTATTCTACGTCTTGTTTCTATAAGCTCTAAGCCTCTTACTTGCTCTGCTGGAAGTTTAGATTTGTCTAAGGAGTCGATACTAGACTGGAATTGTGATAGTTGCGTCGTCATTCATCCACCTCCTTATAACAATTAAGGCACTTTCAGCGTTCTTTTCAGCTAATTGCAGAGTTTTTGCTTTTAGTTCATCAGTTGAAAGGTCGTTTTCAAGTGTGAAGGTGAGTGATTCTGAAAGAAGTTCTTGGTTTAGTTTATCTTCTAATTCGTACATACGAGCAAGTTCATTTTGTGCTTCAAAAAGAGCAAGCTGTTCTTCTGCTGCTGGTAAACCTTCAAGCCCTTCAAGTAATTCACCTGATTCAACGCGTGGGCGAATAAGAGTCATAAGAATTGGGCGAACAATAAGCATGATGAATAAGAATACTAGTATTGCTGAAAGTAGTGGCTTTACCATTCTATCAGCTAGTTCAAGCACTAACTGCATTGCATCTGGTTCGGTTACTTCATTGTTACCAAAAGGAATGGTGCTTACTTCAATGGTATCACCGCGTGAGGCATTGAAACCAACTGTATGTGCTACAAGTTCGCGGATTCTATCTAATTCTGCTTGAGTTCTTTCTGTATAAACTAATTGACCTTCTTCATTACGAACATAGCTACCGTCTACGGCTACTGCAATGGTAAGTCTTTTTACTTCGCCCATTTGCCCTATAACATTTTCTTCAATTTTGTTGATTTCATAGTTACGTGTTGCTTGTTCGCGGTTACCTTCTTGAGTTGAAAGAGAACCAGTTAAACCATCGCCTCTAAAGTTGATATCTGGTGATTGTCCGCTTACGTCGGCAGTACCACGTTGCGTTTCTTCGCTTGTTTGTTCTGAACGTACTACTTGACTATCAGGGTCGAACATTTCTGAACGAGTTGTGCGTTGGCTGTAATCTAATTCGGCACTTACTTTAGGAATTGTTTTTCCTGGCCCTAAGATTGGGTCTAATAATTCTGAAATACGTGTTTCTAAAACATTTTCAAAACGCATACGGTATTCTAATTGAGTATTTACAGCCCCAATACCGTCTTCTTCAGGAATGTAAATTGGGCGACCTGCATTATCAGAAATAGAAACATGGTGTTTATCTAAGCCTTCAATAGACATAATAAGGAAACTAACAATAGAATCAACTTCTTTTTGTGACATGGTATCTTTAGTATTGATAAGGCTAAGAATTACAGAAGCTGATGGTGGCTGTTGTTCTTCAATAAATAAACTACGTTGTGGCATTACTAAGTGTACTCTTGCACTTTCAACATTTGGAAGTTCTGAAAGGGTACGGCTAAGTTCACCTTGTAAAGCACGTTGATAGTTTATGCGTTGAACAAATTCGGTTTGTCCAACTTGTACTTCGTCAAAAATTTCAAAACCGATACCTGAGCCAACAAGGTCGGTTTCGCCTGCTACACGTACACGTAAGTCATATACTTGATCTCTTGGAACGGTAATTGTTGTGCCGTCGTCAAGAAGTTCATAAGAAACATTTTCATCTTTTAAGAAAGTAATGATTTTGTTCGCATCTTCATTTACTAGATTAGTATAGAGTATTTCATGCTCTTCTTGGTTTAACCACACAAGAAAACCAGCAAGCAGAAGAACAAGAACAAGTCCTGCAACGGCGGCAAGTATTCTTTGATTTCCGCTAAGCTTTTCCCATAAAGCTTTCGCTTTTTCAATAACTGGGGCTAGGTAAGGAATGTTTGGTATTGTTGGCATAACTCTTCTCCGTAAGTTTTGATTCCGTGTAGTTTTTTTGACACTCTTACAAGTACGAAAGCTATATTGCAAACAGCATGCCACTTTGAAAAATAGAAAAATTGTATGTTCATAATATATTGAAATGTATAGTAAAACTAAAAGCAATATTTTTTAAATAAGTGTTTTGGCATAGCTATTGCAATGTAAAAGCTAGATAATTAGATGTTTATTGTAAAGTGGCTGTTATAGCCAATATAGTTAGACAAAAATCTGACAATATATATGAAAGCGATTAATTGAAAGCGATACAAAAGCTTTCTTAGGAGTTATTATGCAAAATGGTGTATTTACTGGTCTATTTGGGGCTATGAGTGTAGAACATCAGCTCGCGAGTATAAGTAACAATCTTGCGAACGTGAATACTACGGGCTATAAGAATGACAAACATGCTTTTAAAGATACAATGATTTTATTTGCACACGATACTATTCGTGAGCCTTTAGAGAATTTACGTTCTAAACCATTGTTTCCAGAGGCACATTTAGCGGCTCGTGTACGTATTGCGGAATCTAAGACGGATTTTTCTCAAGGGGCGATGGCAACAACGGGAAATCCTTTAGATGTTGCTTTAGCGGGGCCGGGTTTTTTCAATATCCAAACTCCTGATGGAACATTTCTTTCACGTAATGGGGCTTTTTGTCAAAATGCCGACGGAACTTTAATGACTAAGCAGGGCTACCCTGTACTTGGTGAGGGTGGCACAATTACTATACCAGAAGGCACTAAATCTATTCACATTTCTGAAGATGGCAGGGTGTTTGCAGATGGTGCAGAGTTAGATGCTTTGCAAATAACAGCTTTTGAAGACCCTTCATACAATTTAGAAAAGCGTGGTGAAAACCTATATAGAATACGCGAGGGTGCTAACCCTGTTGAGGTTGACCCGTATGAAGCTGGTTTAGTAGTAAACCAAGGTATTTTAGAAAAGGCTAATGTTGATGTTGTTGTAGAAATGGTAAAAATGATTGAAGTTCAACGCTCATTTGAAGCCAACTCTAAATCAATGCAAACCGCTGACGCTATGGATAGGTCGACTATCGAAAAAGTTGGACGTCCTAGATAATAGGCTTTAGCTCGTGAACGAAGTGAACAGCTTCTTTAGCGAGCGACACAAGAACGACGCTTCTTGTGAGCGAGGATTTTGTGCATAACATGCCAAAATCTATACAATAAAGTCAGGTCGACTATCGAAAAAGTTGGACGTCCTAGATAATAGGTTCTAGCTCGTGAACGAAGTGAACAGCTTCTTTAGCGAGCGACACAAGAACGACGCTT
>CAYJFV010000008.1:0-2802 GCA_964369275.1 uncultured Desulfovibrionaceae bacterium | reverse complement strand
CTTGTAAAAAAAATAGGTAAAGCTTTGTATAGTAAGTGCAAAGCTAAACATAAGGAGATAAAGTTATGATGCGTTCATTATGGACAGCGGCCTCAGGTATGGTTGCTCAGCAATTGAATATAGACGTAATCTCAAACAACCTTTCAAACGTAAACACAGCTTCATTCAAAAAGAGCCGTGCAGAATTTGAAGATTTGATGTATCAAAACATGCGTATAGCTGGTTCAACACAGCAAAACGACCAAGCAGTACCTGTTGGTATGCAAGTTGGTATGGGTGTACGCTCGGTGGCGGTACATAAGTTCTTTAGTCAGGGTGATTTTCAAAATACGGGTAACCCACTTGATATCGCTATTGAGGGCGATGGCTTCTTCCAAGTAGCTGTTGGCGATCAGCAAATGTATACAAGAGCTGGTGCATTCAAGTTAAATTCAGAGGGTACTATAGTAACGGCTAACGGCTATACTTTACAGCCTGAATTTACTGTTCCAGCTGAAACTCGTTCTATAGCGGTTTCTGAAAATGGCTATGTTGCTTGTATTGATTCTAATGGCGAAGAAATAGCAAGTACTGATATACCTTTATATACCTTCATTAACCCAGCTGGGCTTGATGCAAGAGGCAGAAACCTTTATATGCCAACTGATGCTTCGGGTGATGCAACTGAGGGTGTGCCTGGTGAAGAAAATGTTGGTACGCTAACGCAAGGTTTCTTAGAAATGTCTAACGTAGAAATTGTTGATGAAATGGTAAATATGATTACTGGTCAACGTGCGTATGAAATGAACTCTAAGTCAATTCAAACCTCTGATACTATGCTTCAAACAGCTATTCAGTTGAAGCGTACTTAGTTTAGGTAATATTACGGGTGTATGTATGTTTATTTTTAGAAATAAAATAAAGTCGCTAATAGTTATATTAACAATGGTATTTGTACTATCTTATACCTTTGCAAGTGTAGCTTATGGGCAAGAGTCTTCTTGGCGAATTAAAGTCAAAGAAGCGGCTCTTGTTGAGGCAGATATAGTGACTTTAGGCGATATTGCCGAACCTTTAGGTGCAGTTTCTGCAAGCGATTGGAATACATTGAAAAGTATTCAGCTTTTTGCAGCACCTAAGGAAGAAGGCAAGCCGTATCAAATTTCTAAGAAAAAATTAGAAGAAAGTTTGTACCATGTTTTAGGTGAAAGTGCGAATTATCTTTTATTGCCAAGTTCACTTGCAATTCAAAAAAATGGCGTGCTGTTAGATGAAAGCGATATTATGGAACTTGTAATGTCTAAATTACGCCCACAGCTTTCTATGATTAATGGCAGAACTGAATTGGTTGATTTTCGTGTTCCAACATATATTTTCTTACCAACGAAAGGGCAAGAAGTTGAACTTGAAGAAGTTTACCCAGAAGCTGGTAGAATATCGCTAAAATTCAATGCCAAAGAAATGGATGGTTCAGTAATAAAACGTTATACAGGTACGGTATTTCTAAATGTTTGGAAAAATGTTCCTGTGCCAATTCGTCCATATAACCGTGGAGATATGCTAAGCCCTGAAAACCTAAGCTTTCAAGAAAAGAATTTAGCTCATATCAAGGGTGAAGTGTGGGACGGTAAAGGCGGCCCTTGGCAGTTTAGAACAGCCGTTGGCTCTAACGAGGCAATACTTATATCAGATTTAAGCCCGCTTTCTTTAATAAAAAAAGGTCAAACAATTGATATAGTATATAATAAAGGTAGTGTGTACATTAAACAAAAGGGTGAAGCCTTAGAAGACGGTGGCCCCGGCGATAGTATAAGCGTACGCAATATTCAAAGTAAAAAACAAGTTGTTGGCAGAGTTGTTGATGCACAAACAGTAGAGCTAAACTAAAGGAAGAAGTTATGAAAAATTTATTATTACCAATGCTTATTAGCGTAATCAGCTTAAGTGGTTTAGTTGGTTGTACAGCAGCAACAGAAGAACCTACTCCAATAGCTCCTGTTACTCAACCAATTACCTATAATGAACCAGCACCAACATATTCAAACCCAGGCTCTTTGTTTAATCCTAATACAGGGGCAGATTTATACGCTGATTCAAGAGCAAGAAATATTGGCGATATCGTGATAGTAAATATTATCGAAAATAACGCAGCTTCAAATGAGGCAGATACTTCAACAGCTAAAGCAAATTCACGCGATTTAACAGCAAATTCAATTTTTACAGCTAAGAGTATACCATTATTTGGTACAGTAGGAACGGGTGTTCCAGCACTTGATATAGAAAGCAATTCCGATTTCTCGGGTTCAGGCTCAACTTCACGTTCAAATACAATTAGTGCAACAGTTGCGGCACGAGTAGTTAAGGTTTTACCTGACGGTTTATTACAAATTGAGGGAATACGCGAAACTAGGGTAAATAGTGAAAAGCAATATATTGCAGTACGTGGCTTTGCACGTTCACGCGATATTACCCCTGAAAATAGTGTTGATTCAACATATTTAGCTGATGCACAAATTGAATACTATGGTTCTGGTGTTATAAACGATAGTCAAAAACCTGGCTGGCTAACAAGGCTTTTAGATACTCTTTCACCTTTCTAAAATAGAAGTAAAATATTGCAAAAAAAAGCGGTTCGTTTTTGAACCGCTTTTTTTGTACTTATGAGATTTTAACTTTATTTTTATTTACTGCATGAACAGCTTTGCTTGTTCTATGCGTATCTGATTTTTTGAACTGTTGTATGCAAAAACAGCTCTTCATATCACAAACGAACGTTTTTCATAAATTCCTTTACGCACGTACTTAAGTACGCTTACGCAGGAA